>CAQLOA010000136.1:0-2955 GCA_948829205.1 uncultured Eggerthellaceae bacterium | reverse complement strand
TCGTACGCCTACGACGCCGCAGGAAGGCTGGTCGCCTTCGTCGACGGGTCCGGCGCGAAGGCCTCCTACGGCTACGACGGCCGCGGGAACCTGGCCTCTCAGGTTTCGGGCGCCGTCGCGTCGAGGTATTCCTACGACGGGGCGTCGAACCTGGTGGGCGAGGCGACGGGCTCGCGCGTCGTCAACAGCTACGAATACGACGGAGCGGGACGCCTCATGTCCAGCCGCGACGCGACGGGCGCGACCACCGCGTACGGATACGACGCGCTGGGCAACCTGACGGAGCAGACGGACGCCTTGGGCAACAGGTGGACCTACGCCTACGACAATGCGGGGAACCTGGAAAGCGAGACCGATCCTGCGGGCGCGACGACCCGGTGGGAACACGACGCCGCCGGGAGGATGTCGGGCGTGACAGACGCCGACGGGGCGCGCACGTCCTACGAGCGCGACGCCATGGGAAACGTCGCCCGGGTGAGCGACGCGCTGGGCAACACGACAAGCTACGAAAGCGACCTGGAAGGCAACCTCACCTCCATAACGTCGGCGGACGGGTCCGTCGAGCGCATGTCCTACGACGCGGCGGGGCGCATGGAGTCTCTGACGAGGCAGTCCGGCTCGCAGTCGCGCTACGACTACGACGCGCTCGGCAACCTCATGGACAAGGCCTACTCGGAGGGTGCCGACGAGGCGGCCACATACACCTACGACGGGGAAGGCCGCGTGGCGACGCGCACCGACAAGTGCGGCACCGCCACCTACGCCTACGACGGCGCAGGCCGCCTCGCCTCCGAGACCGACGGCTTCGGCAAGAGGCTGGAATACTCCTACGACGACGCGGGGAACCTGAAAAGCATCGCCTATCCCGAGGGCGAGGTGGTGGAGTACGCCTACACCGACTCGGGGCAGATCGCGTCACGCGCCTGGAGAATGCGGACGCCTCGGGCAAGACGGTGTCCGAGTTCTCGTACGCGTACGACGCGTCGGGGCGCATCGCTGCGGAGGACTCGACGCTAGCGGGCGACGACGGGCTCCAGCACGCCTCGCACCTGGAGTTCGCGTACACCCCTGCGGGCAAGCTCGCGTCGTGCGGCGGCGAGCGCGACGGGAAGGCGTTCTCAGAGCGCTACGCCTACGACGCCAAGGGAAACAAGGTCTCGATGGAGCGCACGGGCGACGGCGCGGAGAGCGTGACGTACGCCTACGACGCGGCCGACCGGCTCCTCCGCGAGGACAGCAGCACGCGCGGCGCCATCGAGTACGCCTACGACGCCGACGGGCAGCTCGTCGGCAAGAGCGGCGGCGGCCACGACTACGCCTACGCCTATGGAGTCGAGGGAAGGCTTCAGGCCGTGCGCGACGGCGGCCTTCTGCTGATGTCGGCCGCCTACGACGGAGACGGGAAGCTCGTGGCGGAGGAGACGCTGTACCACGCGTCGCGAGACCTAGCCGCCGTGCCGGGCGCCGGCCTCCTCGTCGACTTTCTGGGCGGAGGTCCGCAGGACGAGGTACGCACGGACAGGGCGATATCGGCCGCGGTTCATGCCATGGCGTCCATGGCAGGCGCGCTCTCGTGCGCGGCGAATCCCGCCGTCGCCTGCGAGGCCTCGCCGATCGCCGTGCGCGTCGCGCGCGAGCTCTTCGGCATGGGAGGCGCGTACGTACCCGAGGGCGTGCCGCGCCTGCTGCTCGACGCGGGCGGGCTCGCCCCGGCGTCGCCCGGCCTTGCCGCCACCGACGAGGCTTATGACACCACCTCGTTCGTGAACTCCACCGTCTTCGAGGTGCCCCAGGTCGCGGCCACGGCGTCCACAAGGGACGGCTCGCGCGCCTACGCCTACGGCAACTCGCGCCTGTCGGCCCTCTCCGGCGCGGGCGCCGTCGAGTACCTGCAGGACGGGCGGGGATCCACCGTCCAGGAGGCCACGGCCAGGGGAGGCGTCACGGCCTGGCGCGCGTACACCGCGCAAGGGGAGGTCGCCGCGGGATCGAATCCCTCCGAGCGCCCCTTCTTCGGCTACAACTCCGAGCGCCAGGACCCGGGGACGGGCCTCGTGGACATGCATGCCCGGCGCTACGACTCGTCGAGCGGAAGGTTCGGCGTCGCCGACGTCGTGCTCGGCGCGCTCTCCGACCCGCTCTCGCTCAACCGCTACCTCTACTGCGAGTCCGACCCGGTGAACTTTACCGACCCCACGGGGCACGTCAAGGCCAAGGTCAAGAAGACGATCTCCATGGATACAAGCGCACAGAAAGGAAAGGCGTCCATTGGATTGACGGAGCGCCTGTTCACGCAGGTTGAGTTCGGCATGAATCCCCAGAAGAGTCCGGCGCTTGCCAAGGTATGGGGCTCCATACACACGAGTCTGTGGGAGATCAAGACATCGACGCTCATCAGGGAGCAGTACGGTGTGGGCGCCCAGTGGCTCTTCTCGAACCGGGCCGCCGCCTCGTATCGCAGGAACGTCCAGGAGATCTATTGCGGCAACGCGGACCACGTCAAGGCTTTCGCGCTTGACCTGCATGCGTTCGCGCAGGAATACGGGATGGTCCCAGTCGTGTCCACGCTTGCGGATTGGTGCGCCTACGTAGCAGAAGGCGACGTTGGCATGACGTCTCTTTACAGCATTTTGGCGCTGCTGGAAACCAATCCATATTCATGGATTTCTGGGTCGAGCAAAGCTGGTTCCGCTGCTAAGGGGATCTCAAGGCTATATGCAGGAGCAGGCATTAATATAGCTAAAAGCTTATCCGGAAGGGGACTTGTTGTAAATGGGAAATATGTCGAGACCTCTGCGGACGTTGCCGAAATGATTATAAATGCCGAACGAAAAGGGAGTGCTTTGGAGAAAATCGACCAATTCCATCAAGCGGCTTCGTTCGTTTCAAAAGAACAGCTCAAAAATGGAAAGGTTTTTGTACTTGACGATGCAAGGGGAACGAAAAGTATACTTT
>CAQLOA010000135.1 GCA_948829205.1 uncultured Eggerthellaceae bacterium | reverse complement strand
CGTCGGCGACCGACACCTGGTACAGCGCGGTGCCCGTCGCGCCCTGCGGATGGTAATAGGTCTCGACCAGCGACTCGTCCTGCGTCTCGATGGGAACCGTGACGTCTGCGACGTCGTCGAGCCACATGACGCTCTCCACGCCGTCTATGTCGGCGAGCGCCTTCTTCACGTCCAGCGCCTCAGCTATGCCGACGTCGCGCACCATGACGTTGGCGTTCGGCATGGGCTGGGAGAACTCGTCCTCCATGATGGCGACCGCGGTGGTGGACTGGGCCGATTCGGGAAGGTAGCTGACCATGTTGTAGTTGGTCTTGACGAAGGGGATGCAGCATGCGCAGACGACGGCCGCCGCGAGGAACGCCGCGACCACGGCCTTCCTGTGCCTGATTATTCCCCAAACGAACCTGTCCATAGGCTAGATGCCGTAGAACTCGCTCTTCAGCGGGCGGGCAAAAAGCTCGCGGGCGAGCTCGCGCAGGTCGCCCCCGTTCCAGACGATTTCGCGCACGGCGTCGGTCAAGGGGAGCTCGACCCCGTGGGCGACGCTCAAGGCCTCAAGCGTCTTGCAGGCGACAGCCCCCTCCACCACCATGTGCGTGTCGGACTCGAAGTCGTCCAAGGTCTTCCCACAGGCGATGTAGTCCTGGCCGAATCGGCGGTTGCGCGAATGCCGCGACATGCAGGTGACCACCATGTCGCCGGCGCCTGCGAGCCCCATGCAGGTCATGGCGTTGCCTCCGCAGGCCGACACCATGCGGCCCATCTCGGCAAGTCCGCGCGTGATGAGCAGGGCGGCCGTGTTGTCGCCATACCCCATGCCGTACGAGATGCCCACGGCGATGGCTATCACGTTCTTGAAGGCACCGCAGAGCTCGACCCCCACCGGGTCGTCGGATGCGTAGGTGCGGAACTTCTCGGTGGCGAACAGGTCGCGGAAGAACAGAACGGTGCCCTCGCCCGTTCCGGCGACCACCGTGGCGGAAGGCTGCCCCTCGACGACCTCCTCGGCATGGGTGGGGCCGGACAGGACGGCGATGCGGCCCGCGTTCCCGACGACCTCGGCCACCACCTGCGTGAGCAGGAGCCCGCTTCCCGCCTCGACGCCCTTCGAGCAGACGACCACCGGCGTGTCGGCCGCCAGGAAGGGCGCGACCATCTCGGCGGTCGAGCGAATGTAGCGGGAAGGAGTGACGAGCACGGCCGCCTGGGCCCCACAAAGCGCCTGTTCGACCGAGGTGGTGCATCCCACGTTCTCGGAAAGGACGGAGCCCGTGAGGTAGCGAGGGTTCCTGTGGTCGCGGTTGACGCCGTCGGCCACGACGGAGCTGCGCGCCCACATCGAGACATGAAGCCCCTTGCCGCCAAGGACCTGGGCGAGCGCGGTGCCCCAAGACCCCGCGCCTATGACCGCGACCTTCACTTCCCGCCCCCGATCCTGCTCTCGGTGCCGTTGCGCAGCCGTTCGATGTTGCCGCGATGCGCCCATATGACGGTGATGGCGCCCAGCGTGATTATCGCGAAAGCGGGCCACTGGCCCCAGAAGAAGACCAGCGCGAACAGCGGGCAGGCGACGGCGGCTGCGATGGAGCCCGCAGATACGTGGCGCGTGGCCGCAACGAACACGATGAACACCGCAAGCTCGGCCAAGGCGCCCGCCGGCCCGAACAGGAAGAAAAGGTTGCCCACGGCAGCCGATATGCCCTTGCCGCCCTTGAAGCCGATCCACGGGCTGAAGATGTGCCCCCATACCACCCCGACGAAAGCCAAGGCCACCGCCGTCGAAGCGAGCAGCGGACGCGCCTCGCCCAGATGCTGGACGCACTGGAGCCCGAGCCACCCGGTCAGGAGCCCCTTGCCGAAGTCGAGCAGGAACACGGCCGCCGCCCCACCCTTGCCGAGCGTGCGCGCCGCGTTCGTGGCCCCGATGTTTCCCGAGCCCCCGCTGCGGATGTCCTTGCCGAAGAACAGCCTGGACACGACGACGCCCCAGGGAATGGAGCCTATCAGGAACGAGGCCACGAACAGGGCCGCGACCATGAGGCCCGCCGCCATGACGTCGGGCGCCTGGAAGGATTCGGGGATGCTTGGCGCCGAAGGAGCCGATGACGCGCTTGGCGGCGTCACGAGAAAGGACAGGTCCACGGGTCAGTCCTTCTTCTTGAAACCGATGCGGATGGGCGTGCCTTCCAACGGGAAGGATGCGCGCAGGCGGTTCTCGATGAAACGCTTGTAGTTGTCGGTGACCACGTCGGGCCGGTTGCAGAAGAACGTGAAGCGCGGCGGACATGCGCCCGTCTGCGTGACGTACTTGATGCGGAGGATGGTCTTGCCCTTGGTGACCGTGAAGCCGGTCTCCTGTATCTCGGAAAGCCAGCGGTTTAGCCTTGAGGTGGAGAATTCGGCCGTGAAGTTCGCGTAGGCCGCATCTATGGCGCCCCACACCTTCTCGACGCCCTTGCCCGTGAGCGCCGATATGGCGACGTCGGGAGCGTATCCAACGAACTGCATGTCGTCCTCTAGCGCCTCGCGCACCTTTTGCTTGCCCTCGGGGCCCTCGACCAGGTCCCACTTGTTGAGCACGACCACCATCGCGCAGCCCCGCTCCTTGGCGTAGTTGGCGACGCGCTGGTCCTCGTTGGTGACCCCGACCTCGGAATCGATGACCAGCACCGCGACGTCGGCGCGGTCGATGGCCTTCATGGCGCGCACGAAGCCGTAGTACTCCACGTCCTCGCTTATCTGGCTCTTGCGGCGAAGCCCTGCCGTGTCGACTATGCGGTACAGCACGCCGTCGTGTTCGACGAGGGTGTCGATGGCGTCGCGCGTGGTGCCGGACACGGGGCTGACTATGGAACGCTCGCCCTTCGTGAGGCGGTTGGTGAGCGACGATTTGCCTGCGTTGGGGCGTCCGATGATGGCGACGTTCACGGCAGGCTCCTCGTCGGGGTCGCCTTCGGCGCCCGTCTCGCGAAGCAGCCGCACGGCCTCGTCGAGAAGATCGCCCGTGCCGTGCCCGTGCGTGGCCGAAACCGGCCATCCTTCGCCCAGCCCCAGGCTCATGAACTCCCACATGCCTTCCTCGGCCTGGGGGTTGTCCATCTTGTTCACCACCAGAAGCACGGGGGCCTTCGACTTCTGCATGATCCTGGCGACGTCCTCGTCGTCGGTCTGCAGCCCCACCTTGCCGTCCACGACGAACAGGATGAGGTCGGCCTCGGCCGCGGCCTCCAGCGCCTGGCTGCGGATGGACTTCTGGAAGGCGTCGTCGCTTGCCGCCTCTATTCCGCCGGTGTCGACCAGCATGAAGTCCATGCCGTTCCAGTCGGCCGCGTGGTAGCTTCGATCGCGCGTGACGCCGCGCATCTCGTGCACGATGGCGTCGTTGGTCTGCGCTATTCGGTTCACCAGCGTGGATTTTCCGACGTTCGGACGCCCTACGATGGCGACAAGGGGAAGAGACATCCCTGGATCTCCTTAAACGTTAAAAGAAGGCTTGGAAACCTTTGCTGCTGCCTCCATACAGTCTATCGGATTGGAGGGCGCCAGAAACACCCGGTCGCCGATTTCGGGGCCGACGTGACACCTTATGTCGCCGAGCGTCCACCCGTCCAGCGTCACTTCGTCGTCGTTGAACATCACCGCAGGCACGAAGTAGGCGACGTGCCGCGCGGCGTCCGCCACTTCGCCGTCTTCGCGCAGCCCCTCCCAATCGCGCGATATCGCGGCGGCGACGTCGCGTCCGCAAAGCAGCCCGGTGACGTCCACGTTGCCTCCGAAGAAGTCGTTGCGCACGAACAAGGCCTGCATCCGAGGGGCAAGGGCCGCCTCGTCAAGAAGACGGGGCATGTAGGCCGCCATGGTCTCTCCGCATACGAGGCGCACGCGCATGCCCGATTCCTCCATGGCCCTTGACAGGCGCGCTGCCGCTCCGGACGCGACCCCCTCGCGGAAGAGGTCGACCATGCTCCGCACGATGCCTATTCCGTCCTCGAACATGGAGAAGTCGCCGTAGAACGCCGCTTCAGGAAGCAAGTCGAGCACGTCGGCTCCGTAGGCGTTCAAGTAGAACTCGTCGGCCGCGTACACCCATGGCGTGCCGCGCTCCGCAAGCGCTCGACGCTGCAATGGCTCCAGCTGCCCGAGCACGCGCAGCGCGCTTTCGGGGTCGTCGAAGCTTTCGTCGAAGGCGCGCTGGTGCCTGGTGAACCCCAGGGGAACCACCCCGACCG
>CAQLOA010000134.1 GCA_948829205.1 uncultured Eggerthellaceae bacterium | reverse complement strand
TTCGGGCCAGAGTGGATTTCTCGGCTCCTTTGGCTTACCTCGCATCCACCCCTTCAGGCCCTCACGCTCCCATTCGCTGTCCTGATCTGCTCCATGGCGCTCTCTTGCGTGTCAGCTTGCGGTTAGTTCGCGTTTAGGTGCTGCCGCTATGATGTCGGCATGGCTGACGGAATTGCGAAACGGGTGCTAAGGAACGCTGCGGAAGTGGCCTTGGAACTGCTGTGGCCGACGCGGTGCGCCGTATGCGACCTTCCGGGAGACGACGTGCTATGCGCCGAATGCGAAGGGGCGCTTGTGCCGGTGGATGCGTGTCTGGCGTGCCCGCGGTGCGGGGCTCCCTACGGGATCGTCCAGTGCACCGAATGCAACGAGGTGATGCTCGGAAGCGCCGGGATGGACGGGCTTCCCGTGGACTCCATGGCCCACGCGCTGCTGCTGGACGACGCCGCCAGGCGCATCGTGAGCGCCTACAAGGACGGCGACGAGCGGAGGCTTGTTCGCAAGATCGCGGAATGGACATCGCGCTACGTCAGCCCTTCCGAGGTGCGCGACGGATACGTGGTCGCCTACGTTCCCGACTCGAAGGAGGCGTTCCGAAGGCGGGGATTCGACCATTCACGCGAAATCGCCGAGGAGCTGGCCGGACTTGTCGGGCTTAGATGCCTCGACCTGTTCGAGCGGCCGTCAAGCGCCGACCAACGCGAGCTTGGGCGCCGCCAGCGAATCGACAACATGAGGGGACGGCTGCACCTGAAGGAAGGGGCGGCCGTGCCCAGGCGCGTCCTGGTGGTAGACGACGTGTGCACGACGGGGGCGACCATCTACGCCGCATGCTCGGCCCTGCGCGAGGCGGGCGCTGAAAGCGTGCACGCCCTCACGTTCGCGCAAGTGCTGGATTAAGCGCCCACCTTGTTGTCCGAAACCTCGGCGGTCTCGGCGAACTCGGCGACGTCGACCGAGATGGTGTGCGCGATGGGCTTCCAGGTGGCCTTCTTCACCAGCGCGACCAACGCGATGGGGATGTAGGTCAGCATGAAGAACGGGAACGTGAACATGCTGCCTATCTTGCGGGCCTTCGACGCGCGGATGTTGTTCCATTCCACGAACGTGGTCAGCACGCCGAACACGAACATGAACATGAAGTAGTTGAACAGGCAGAAGAATATGGACGAGATGGAGCTGGCCACGGCGACTCCCGTGCTCATGACGCCGGTGAAGCTGAGCACCAGGATGATGGCGTTGAACACTATGGAGATGATGGACAGCAGCATGCCGGGGGCGATGGTCATCAGCATGTCGTAGCAGGCGAAGCGGTGCCCGCGCTCGTTGGTGAACATGCCCTTGGCAAGCCCGAGCGCGTAGTGCGCAAACACCTGGTAGAAGCCCTTGGCCCAGCGGAAGCGCTGGTTCCAGGAATCGCGGAAGTTCGTGGGCTGCTCGTCGTAGAGCACGGCCGTGGGGCAGTACTCGATGCGCATGCCGTCGGTGATCGACGACGCCGAGAACTCGATGTCCTCGGTAAGCAGGTGCCACTTCCAGCCGCCCGCGTCCTTCAGCACGTCGGCCGCGATGAAGAAGCCGGTGCCCGACACAGCGCACGACGTGTTCAGCGTGATGCGCGCCTGGTTCAGGAACTTCGCCTCGCGCAGGAACCACACGCCGTAGCCGGCGCTGATCCAGTTGCTGTCGAAGTTCTTGGAGTTGCGGTAGCTGGTCGAGGCCTTCGCCCCGCTGTCGAACGTCTTGTTCATCTCGCGGAAGTAGTTGACGTCGAGCACGTTGTCGGCATCGAACACGAAGTAGGCCTCGTAGTCGTTGTCGGGGAACTCCTGCCAGATGGCCTTCAGGCCGTAGTCCAGCGCGTAGCCCTTCCCCACTTTCTGCGTGTTGTGGCGCGTGAACACGGTGGCTCCGGCGTTGCGCGCTATGGCCGCGGTGTCGTCGGTGCAGTTGTCGGCGATCACGAATACGTCGATGAGCTCGGCAGGGTAGTTCTGGTTGCGGATGGACCCGATCAGGTCGCCGATGACCGCCCGCTCGTTGCGGGCCGCGATCATCACGGCGTAGCGGTGGTTCCTTTCCGCCTTGCGCACCGGGGCCTTGCGCGTGAGCACCACGAACACGTAGTAGAGCTGGTAGGTGTAGCAACAGGTGAATGTGATGAACACGCAGAAGTTGAAGATGTCAATGAACGAAAGCGCTGCCATCGACTGCGATAGTTCGGCGAACACGTCTCTCCTTTGACGCTCTTGTAATGGCCGGCGCCGCAATTCGGGTGCAATCAGCCTGCCGGTTTACCGACACTAAGTTCGTAAGTATACCAATGTTGGGCGTTGATTTCCCGAATACGTTCCGTTACATGACGTTAATGTCAGAAATTCCACGAGTTCATGTAGGCGATCTGCTCGGGAGTCAGCTCGTCGATCCGGATGCCCAGGGTGTCCAGCTTCACCTCGGCGACCCCTTCGTCTATCTCGGGCGGCACGTCGTACACCTTGTTCTGCAGCTGCCCTGCATGCTTGTAGAGGTATTCCGCCGCAAGCGCCTGGTTGGCGAAGCTCATGTCCATCACGGACGCAGGATGCCCCTCCGCGCACGCAAGGTTGACCAGGCGGCCTTCGGCCAGCACGTAGATGCGGCGCCCGTCGGGAAGCGTGAACTCCTGCACGAGGGGCTTCACCTCGCGCACCGATGCGGCGTTGTCGCGCAGCCAGTTCATGTTGATCTCGGAGTCGAAGTGGCCCGAGTTGCAGATTATGGCGCCGTCCTTCATGTTCTCGAAGGCGGGGGCGTCCACCACGTTGCAGTCTCCGGTGACGGTCACCCACACGTCGGCGAAGCGGGCCGCGTCTTCGGCCTTCATCACCTGGTAGCCCTCCATGTAGGCCTCGAGCGCCGCCACGGGGTCGACCTCGCACACGATGACGTTCATGCCCATGCCGCGGGCGCGAAGCGCCAGGCCCGACCCGCAGTGCCCGTATCCGGACACGACGATGGTGCGGCCTGCCAGCAGGCGGTTCGTGGCGCGCACGATGCCGTCCAGCGTGCTCTGGCCGGTGCCGTAGTGGTTGTCGAAGAAGTGCTTGGTCTTGGCGTCGTTGATGTTGAACACCGGGTACCCGAGCGCGCCGTCCGCGGCCATCGCCGCCAAGCGCACGACTCCGGTGGTGGTCTCCTCGGTGCCTCCGATGATGCCGGAAAGCTTGTCGGCATGCTTGGTGTGAAGGGCCGTGTCAAGGTCGGCGCCGTCGTCCATGACTATCTGCGGGTCGGTGTCAATGACCGCCTGGATGTGGCGCTGGTAGGTGTCCATGTCCTCGCCGGTGATGGCGAACACCTTCACCCCGAAGTCGCGCACGAGGGAGGCGGCGGTGTCGTCCTGCGTCGAAAGGGGGTTCGAGGCGCAAAGCGCCACGTCGGCGCCGCTGGCCACGAGGGCGCGCATCAAGTTGGCCGTCTCGGTGGTGACGTGCATGCACGCGCCTATGCGCACGCCCGCAAGCGGCTTCTCCCTCTCGAAGCGCTCGCGTATGCGCGCAAGCACCGGCATGTCGGCATCCGCCCACATGATGCGGGCGAGCCCCTCGTCGGCCAATCCGATGTCCTTGATGTCGCATTCTGTTGCCATTGCGTGCGTCCTTTCCCGTTTCCGGCCTTCTAAAGCAATCGGCGAAGCTCGTCGATGGCGGAGGCCAGGGCGTCGTGGTCGGCGTCCTTCATCTTCTCGGGCCTCTTCGAGGCGTGGCGCTGCACGTTGGCAACGGCCGCCTTCAAGGCCCGCTTGTCCTCCTTGGGCATGTCCTTGCCCTCGTCCTTCAGCCTGTCCTCGGCCTCGCCGAGCAGCTTGCGGGCCTCCTCCACCTGGGCGAACTGCGCACGGCGGGCGGCGTCCTCGGCCGCATACTGCTCGGCGTCGCGTATTGCTGCCTGGATCTCGGCGTCGGTCATGCGCTCGGAGTCGGTTATGGTTATCGACTGCTCGTTGCCCGTGCCCAGGTCCTTGGCCGTGACGGTGAGTATGCCGTTGGCGTCGATGTCGAAGCTGACGTTGATCTGCGGCACGCCTGCAGGGGCGCGCTTTATCCCCTTCAGCCAGAACTTGCCGATGGACTTGTTGTCGGCCGCCATGGGGCGCTCTCCCTGCATGATGTTTATCTCGACCTTGGTCTGGAAGGCGCCGGCCGTGGTGAATATCTGCTCGTAGTGCACCGGGAGCGTGGTGTTGCGCTCGATGACGCGCGTGGCCACCCCGCCCACGGTCTCGATGGAAAACGACATGGGCACG
>CAQLOA010000133.1 GCA_948829205.1 uncultured Eggerthellaceae bacterium | reverse complement strand
ATATAAGCATGATCGAGGACTACGGCACCACCGTGCTGGTGGCCACCCCGTCCTACGCGATGCGCATATGCGAGGTAGGGGAGCAGCTCGGCTACGACTGGGAGTCCTCGACGCTTCGCGTGGGCCTGTTCGGCGGCGAGCCGTGCCCACCGGGGCTTAAGGACGAAATCGAGAGCCGCATGCACATAGTGTGCACCGACAACTACGGCCTCACCGAGGTGATGGGGCCCGGCGTGTCCGGCGAGTGCCTGGCACAGCGCTTCCAGCAGCATATAGCCGAAGACCACTTCCTATGGGAGGTGGTCGATCCCGAGACCGGCGAGACGCTGCCCGAGGGCGAGTTTGGCGAACTGGTGCTCACGCCGCTGGACAAGCAGGGCATACCGGTCCTCCGCTACCGCACCCATGACCTCACGCGCGTCCACACCGAACCCTGCGGATGCGGCAGGACCATGGCGCGCATGGACAAGGTGCGCTCGCGCAGCGACGACATGCTGATCATCCGCGGAACCAACGTCTTCCCAAGCCAAGTGGAAGACGTGCTCAAGGACGTCCAGGAGGTAACGCCGCACTATCACATAGTCGTGGATACCGTCAACGGCATGGACTCGCTGACCGTCGAGACCGAGATCCGCCCCGAGGCGTTCAGCGACTCCTTCGAGAGGATGAACGAGATCAAGGACAAGGTGAAGTCGAAGCTGGACGGCACGCTGCTCGTCGGCGTGAACGTCAAGCTTGTGGAGCCAGGCGGGATCGAGCGCACGGCCGGCAAGGCCAAGCACGTGGACGACCGCAGAAGCTGACGATGGCCGGCAACGCCGTCGTCGGAAGGTTCGCGCCTTCTCCGACGGGGATCATGCATGCGGGGAACGTGTTTGCGGCCTTGAACTCCTGGCTTCTCGCGAAGTCGCAGGGCGGCAAGGTGGTGCTGCGCATAGAGGACCTCGACGAGGGGCGCTCGCGCAAGGAGTTCGCCGACGCCGCCATGCGCGACTTCGAGGCATTGGGGCTGTCCTGGGACGAGGGGCCTTTCTATCAGCACGACCGTCAAGAGGCGTACATGGACGCCTTCGAGAAGCTGAGGCGTGCGAGGCTGACCTACCCGTGTTACTGCACCCGGGCCGAAATCAACGCCCAGTCGGCACCGCACGGAATGGGCGAGAAGGCCGTCTATCCAGGCCGCTGCAGAAGGCTGTCCCCACAAGAGCGCATCCGGTTGAAGGAAAGGCTGGCATCCGATGGCAGGAGCCCTTCGCAGCGGCTCGAGGTGCCTGGCGAGACCGTGGAATTCGACGACCTGTACCAAGGACGTTTCGCACAGAGGCTCGACACCGAATGCGGCGACTTCGTCGTCAGGCGCTCCGACGGCGGCTTTGCATACCAGCTTGCCGTGGTGGTCGACGACGCGGCGCAAGGCGTGAACTGCGTCGCACGCGGCTACGACCTTCTCGTGTCGACGCCTCAGCAGATTCATCTGCAGCGTCTTCTTGGGCTGGACACGCCGCAGTACGCCCACTTCCCGCTGCTTTGCGCCGAAGACGGAAGGCGTCTGGCAAAGAGGAACAAGGACGCGGCCCTGGACGAGCTCCTGGCGGTCCACGGAAGCCCCGAGGCGGTGCTCGGACACGTGGCCTACATAGGAGGCCTGCAACCCAAGGATGCTCCTGCGACCCCCGAGCAGCTTCTGACGCATTTTGACGCTGCGTCAATCAGGGAGAAGTACGAAGGGACCGTCTCGATCGCCTACGGGTAAGGAAAACAAGGCCGCTTGTCGCGAACAGGCGGCCTCTCATGCCCTATGTCACGCGGCAGACGCTAGGATGCAGACGCAGTACGTGCAGCCCATGTATGCGTTGAAGCTGGTGACCAGGGACATCGCCTGGATCCTGGAGGCCTGGTCGAAGGGGCACTTCCACACGTTCATGGCCAAAGGCAGGCTCAGAAGCGCCAAGAACGGGAGCATGACGGCGCCTGCGGAAAACCACGCGAGCACCACCGCGAGCACCGCAAGGTAGTCCGCAGCAACGATGCAGCGATACGCCACGACCGACTTGGGGCGCCCCAGCAGAACAGGGAGCGTCCTCCTTCCGGCCTCGACGTCCTTCTCGATGTCGCAGGTGTTGTTGGTCATCATGATCAACCCAATCTGCAGCACCAGGGGCAAGGACCAGGCTACGACCTCCCATCCGAACGTCAACGTGAGCGAGTAGTAGCACGCCACCATGATGAGGCAGCCCATGACGATGCCGCTGACAGCCTCACCGATGGGGAGGTAGGATATGGGGGTCTTGCCTGCCGAGTAGGCGAAAACGACTGCAGCCCCGACGACCGCTATGGCGAGCGGCGCCCAGCCGGCCACCCAGATGACGTAGACGCCCAGAAGGAACGCGGCCGCAAGGAGGGCCACGGCGAACGCGAGCGCGGAGCGCGGACTCACGTTCGAATACACGAGAGCGGCGTCGTCTGCTTCGAGGTTGTCCCCTTCGGAGTCTACGCCCTTCACGAAGTCGAAGTAGTCGTTCAGCGCGTTCACGGACGACTGCATGAGCACGCATATGAGCAGCAGGACGAGGACAAGGGAAGGGTGGACCCGTCCCGTTTCGACCATGGCGCACGACGAGGCGAGGAGCACGGGAAGGATCGAAGCCGACCACGTATGGGGCGCAGCTAGCTGAAGCGCCGTCTTAAAGGTAAACTTGCTATGTTCCAAACCTGTGCCAATCATGTCGGGGACGATGCGACCCTGCCGCACGAATCGACGGTGAGCCTTGAAGAGCCTATCCAATTGTATAGAGCAACTGATGGAATCGCTAGACGCCGATTCCGCGAAGCTGCTCCAGATAGCCGCGAACAACGCGAAGTACAGGCAAGCCGTGGAGTCCATATGGAAGGATTCCGATGCAAGCGGGTTGATACTTGCGCACACGAACGCGTTCTACGTAAGGGTGGACGAACTTCCCAAGAAGGGCTTCCCGGCCGACGCCGACTACGTCGTGTGCGAGGTGTGCGTCGACGACGCGTTGGTGCGCTCCGAGCTGGACGCGCACAGGGAGCTTCTGCAGTTCGCGCTCAGGAGCAACGGGCTTCGCTTCGAAGAGTTCAGGATAATTCCTGCGCGCCACGGCATGAGGTCGAGGCATCCGTTCGTCGACCGCTGAGACGGGAAGCGATGGCGGCGCACGACGCAGGATTCCTTCTTAAAGCATATATATGCATACAAAACACGGACTCTAGCTGGCGTTATATTAACTTTACATAACATATATTATCGTAGTTATACTGCATGAAAAATATCCAGTGCAATATATCTCCGATAACGTGGAGTCCGGATCCCTAGTCCCAGACGGACCCGCTGGACGAAGCAGCGGAACCGGACGGGCCGCCGAACGTGTTGAACAGGTTAGAGAAATCTCCCGTCTGCAACGCCTGCGAAACGGCTCCGAACATGAAGACGAACGCGACGGCGTTGAGGCATGTGGCGACGCACGATGCGACGAGCGCCACGACCGACTGAACGTAAAGCGTGCGCGCCAGGCTGCCCGGGCCGTCCGATGGCTCAATGGTTTTGCGCATCCTGGCGAACGCGATGATGGCGCACACGAGAGACGCGATGCTCAAAGCGACGCCGCCTATGAGAAGAGACACCGGAGCGCCGATCAACGCGACGGTGATCAGGGTCTGACACGTCTTCAGACGCTGCAGCTTCATCTGCTGCCGTTCCTCGTCGGGCATGGGGCCGTCTCCGTTCGCATGGTTCGTGCCTGTCATTTGGTTCCGCTGCTTCCGAATCCGCGCCCGCCGCGCTCCGTGGCTCCCAGGGCCTCGAGCTCGACCAACGACACCTGAGGCATTGCGACAATGGCCATCTGGGCTATCCTGTCGCCCTCCTCGACCTCGAAGGCAGTCTCGGGGTCGGTGTTGTGAAGCACCACCATGACCTCGCCACGGTAGCCGCTGTCCACGAGCCCAGGCGCGTTGAGCACGGTTATGCCGTTCCGCGAGGCAAGCCCGCTTCTAGGAATCACGAGACCTGCGCAACCATCGGGTATGGCGATCGAGAAGCCGCACCTCACCGTCGCCCGCCCGAAAGGCTCGATCGTGAGCGACTGCGCCGACCTGAGGTCGAAGCCCGCATCGCCCTCGTGGGCGTATCCAAGCGGGGCGCAGAACCCATCGAGAGTCGAATATCCGACCTCCATGGCGCCTCCTAAACGTCCGAGAGGGCCTGAGAGAACTCCTCGACGCTCTTGAAGTCCTTGTACACGCTCGCAAACCGTATGTAGGCCACGTCGTCTATGCCGGCAAGCCTCGACAGCACCATCTCGCCAAGCTCCTTCGAG
>CAQLOA010000132.1 GCA_948829205.1 uncultured Eggerthellaceae bacterium | reverse complement strand
ACGCAGTTCCAGTACTCGAGGAAGCGGTCGCAGTCGCAGCCCGGCGCGCAGTCGGGGCTTCCGCATCCGAACTCGGGGCCCTGGTCGTAGTACAGCTCGGAGCATGGCCCGCAGGGACCGGTGGGCCCTGCGCGCCAGAAGTTGTCGTCCTCGCCCAGCTTGGAGATGTGGCTTTCGTCGACGCCGAGGTTCTTCCAGATCTGGATGGTCTCGTCGTCGTCCTCGAACACGGTGAAGTAGAGCTTCTCCTTCGGAAGCCCCAGCACGTTCACCGAGAAGTCGAGGGCCATGTCGCACATCTCCTTCTTGAAGTACTTCCCGAAGGAGAAGTTGCCCAGCATCTCGAAGAAGCTGAGGTGGCGGCCCGTCGTGCCGATGATGTCGATGTCGTTGGTGCGCACGCACTTCTGCACGGTGGTGGTGCCCACGTAGGGCTCTTCCAGCTGCTTCTGCTGCAGGAAGTACGGCTTGAACTGCACCATGCCCGCGCTGGTGAGAAGGAGCGACGGGTCGTCGGGCACCAGCGAGCTGGAGGGCAAGCGCTTGTTGCCGCGGTCTTCGAAGTACTTCAGGAACGCCTCGCGGATCTCGGCGGTTGTCATGTATTGCATCAGGTTCTCTTTCGTCAGCGATGAATGGCTTCCGCCATTATAAACCGCCCGTCAAGCAACGAAGCAGCTAAGGGCGCTTGCGGAAATGATTTTTGACGAACTTGCGGAACTTGCCGTCGTCGGCCTTGTCGGGGCCGCCGCTCGTCGCGTCGTAGAACGGGTCGGCGACGCCGTTCTTGGTGGGCGTGCCCTTGAAGATGAACCCGTCCTGCGAGACGATCTGCCTCCCGGTGGCGCGCTCGAAGTAGTACACGAAGCACGCCTTGGCCACGGCAACCGCAGGGATCGCCATGAGCATCCCCACCAACGACCCCATTATGCCGCTCATCGCGCCGCCGATGGCCGACCCGAGCATCATGGCCACCAGCGTGAGCACGGGGTGTATGTCGACGGAGTTGGACATGATCTTTGGCGACACGAACGTGTAGACGAACTGCTGGATGACGACCGTGCCGACTATGGCGATCAGCGCGGTGAGGGGGCTTATCATCACGGCGGTGATTGCGGCCACGATTCCGCCCAGCCACGGCCCGATGATGGGGATGATGTTCAACGTTCCCGTGATGACGCCAAGCGCGGGCGCGTCCGGAATGCCTATCACAGCGAAGAGGATGCCGCAGGCCACGCCGATGATGAAGCACTGGAGCAGGGTGCCTTTGATGTACCCGCCCAGGATGCGCGTGAACGTGAGGTGCAGGAACTGAGCCTGGTCGCGGAACTTGGGGCTCATGATGCGCGTCGCCTCGCGGCCGATGGCGGGAAGCTCGAGCAGCACCCAGAAGGCGATGACCAAGGCGAAGCCTATGGCCATGAACGCGTTCGCCACGCCCGCGCCCACTCCAACCGCGGTGTTGGCGGCGTTGGACGCGAACTCGGACGCCCAGCTGGAAAGCGATCCCCCCAGGCTGGACATGGCCGACTTCACCGTGTCGTTGGAGAAGAAGTCGGCGTACTGGCTGCTCATGTCCTGGCCCCATTTGACAATGCCGTCCACGTAGCCGGGAATGTTGGATATGAGGTTCGCGAACTGGTCGTTCAGGCCGAACACCGGCGAGAACATCAGGAATCCGACGAGCCCTATGAACGCGAACATGACTATGTAGGCTATGGTGGTGCCGAGCCCTCTCCTCACCCCGCGCTTCTCAAGCCCCGCCACTATGCCGCGCAGGCAGAAGACGAATATCAACGTCCAGATGAGCATGGACACCGGAAGCGAGAGGATGTTGAGGAGGTACACCACGACGCCGCACAGGATGATGATCCCGATGGCGGTCCACACATAGAACAGGGCCTTCCTGACCCTGGTCCTGGTCACTTCGGAGACGACGAACTCCTTGCCTATCCTGCCCTCGACCGCAGAGCAGTCGCCCGCAAGGGCGTCTGCGGCGTCTTGGGGCTTTTCGTCCTGCCTGCCCATGCAGCCTTCCAGCCTTCCGCCCTAGGCCTCGCGCGCCTCGTTGCCGAGCGCCGAGGAGTCCGCGTCGGAGTCGACGTCGTCGAGGATCTGGTCGGCCAGCCTCTCGGACGTGGCGCCCATCTTCTCGTCCTTGGCCGCCTTCTCCGATTCGCGGGCCTGCTGCTCGGCCTTGCGTGCCTCGGACCTGACCTGCTGCTCCTTGAAGGCCTCGCCGGCGGCGTCGATGGCCGTGTCGGCGAAGTCGGCGATGGGGTTGGTCTTCTGCGCGGGCGCGCCTTCGAGGCCGGCCGCGACCGACTCGTCGCTGGCGTACTTAGGGCGGAACTTGCTGCGCACCTTCTTGGTGACGGAGTTAACGATGTCTACGGGGGCGCTGGTGACGTTGTCCACGGCGGTCAGGGTCTTCGAAACCGAGCCGGTTATCTGCGTGACGTCCTCGAGTATCTCGTCGACGCGCATCAGCTCGAGGTTGACGCTGTCGACGGTGAGCGTGACGCGGTCGACCAGCGGGTCGATCTTCTTGATCGTGGGCTGGATGTCGCCGACCATGGTCTCGATGTTCTTCATGGTGGGGTCCAGCTCGTCGATGGCGGTGACGGCCTTGTCGCGGACCTTCCTGATGGTGATCACGAGCTCGACGACGAACCACACCAGCGCGATTCCGACGACGATGTACACGATCGGAAGGATGACGTCCAGGATTTCCATGCCCACTCCTAGCCTCTGCCTGTCTGCGTGAATTACTAGATTTTATATCACTGTTCCAAAGGTGCGGAATCTTCTCGCCGCACGCTGAAACTATTCCGTGAATTACAGGGCAGGAGCAGGTAACGAAGCATGCCTGGATGGGCGTGTCAGGGGACGCCCCGCTACCTGTCGTCGCGGTCGCGGCCGGCCGCGTCCGTGCGATAGGCCTCCCAGCCGCGCTCGGACGGATGGAAGAACGCGCCCTTCTCGAGCCCGTCGGGAAGGTAGCGCTGCTGCACCCATCCTTCGGGGTAGCTGTGCGGATACTTGTATTCGCCGTAGTTTTCCGAGCCGGGCCTGTGGCGGTCGCGCAGGTAGTCGGGAACCTTGCGCGACGGCCCGTTGCGCACCTCGTCCAATGCCTCGAATATGCCGCATGCCGCGTTGCTTTTGGGCGCAAGCGCCATGTACGTGGCCGCCTGGGCCAGTATCAGCTGGCATTCCGGATAGCCGATGACCTCGGCCGACCGGAACGCCGCCTCACCTATGAGCAGCGCCTGCGGGTCGGCGTTGCCGATGTCTTCCGCCGCGCAGATGAATATGCGCCGCGCGATGAACTTCGGGTCTTCGCCGCCGTCGATCATTCGGGCAAGCCAGTAAAGGGCCGCATCGGGGTCGGACCCGCGCATCGACTTTATGAACGCGGATATGACGTCGTAGTGCATGTCCTTGTTCTTGTCGTAGGGCAACGTGCGGTGCGGCGTGGCCTTGCGCACGTCATCCTCGGTGATGACGGCCTTGGAACCTTCGCCAGACGCAGACGCATCGGCGGAACCGGCCAGCTCGGCCGCAAGTTCCAGCGTGGTGAGCGCGCCCCTGCCGTCGCCGCCCGACAGCATGGCTATGGCCTTCCTGGCGTCGTCGTCGAGCACGAAGGCGCCGGCAAGCCCCCGCTCGTCTTCCAGCGCGCGGTCTAACAGCACGCCGACGTCGTCATCGGACAGCGAGTGAAGCTCGACCACGCGCGAGCGCGATATGAGCGCCGAGTTCACCTCGAAGAAGGGGTTCTCGGTGGTTGCGCCCACAAGCACCAGCACCCTGTCCTCCACCGCGCGCAGAAGCGCGTCTTGCTGGCTTCTGTTGAACCGGTGTATCTCGTCGACGAAGAGTATGGTGCGGATCCCGCCCGTTTCCAGCCTTCGCTCGGCCGCGGAAATCTCGCGGCGCAGGTCGGACACCGTGCCGCCGATGGCGGAAACCTCGACGAACGTGGCCTTGGTGGTTTCGGCGATGACGTGCGCGATGGACGTCTTGCCCGTGCCCGCAGGCCCGAACAGGATGACCGAGCTGAGCGTGTCGGACTCGATGGCGCTGCGAAGCCAGCTTCCCTCGCCCACCGCGTCGGCCTGCCCTACGACGTCATCGAGCGTGCGCGGGCGCATTCGCACGGCAAGCGGCGCCACCTCCATGCGGCGCGCGCTTTCGACCTCTGTGAACAACGAATCAGTCTTCATGAATTCAATACTATCATCATATCGAACATTTGTACACTTTTATCTATCTAGCTCCGCCTCCACCGCCGCCGAAGCCGCCGCCTCCACCCATGGAGAATCCACCACCGAAGCCGCCGCCGCTGCTGCTGGAAGACAGCGCCGTAT
>CAQLOA010000131.1 GCA_948829205.1 uncultured Eggerthellaceae bacterium | reverse complement strand
GTGCCGTAAAGCACGTCGAGCGTGGCCCCGATTTGTGACTCGGGGGCACGCTCGCCGTCGGTGACGTAGGTTTTGTCGGACATCTAGCCCAGCAGCTCTTCGTCGTCGCTGCCGTCGTCGTCGGAATCGTCGGACCCGCCGAGCATCTCAGGCTCGTCGCCCTTCTCCTGCGCGGCGTTGCTCGCCGCCTCGGTGTCGGCGCTGGTCAGGCCGAACCCGAGGTCGGACATGCTTCCCAGAAGCGCGTCGAGCTCTTCCAGGTTGCGCTGGTACGAGCGCGGGGGAAGGCTTTCGCCCAGCAGCTCCTCGTCGTCGTTGTCGTAAGAGGTCGAGTCGCCGCCGATCAGAATCGTGTCGTCGGGCGAGAACACCATGTCGAGCAGCTGCGACATGTCGTCGCTGGTGGCGTTCAGGTCGTCCTCGATGACGTGCATCAGGTCGCGCTCCTCGAGGCCTGCCTTCAGCTCCTCGATGGCCTTCACGCCGATGCCTTCGATGCGCATCAGGTCGTCCTCGTTGTGGCCCACCAGGTCGGCGACGGTCTCGATGCCGGCCTCGCTGAACTTGTTGGCCCAGCGCTGGGACACTCCCAGGTCGTCGAAGATGTACAGGCGCGCCTGCTCGTCAGTGAGGTTCGCACCCGCGCGTGTCTTCGAGAATGTGTTGTATATGCTGCCGTAGCCGCCCGCCGCGTTGAAGTATCCTTCGCCGTCGAACGACCATTCCTCGGGCTGCGGAAGCAGTTCCTCGATCTCGCGCAGCGCATCGGGCGCGTAGTCGGGCAGCGCCTCTTCCTCGTTGGTCTTCTCGATAGGCACGCCCTTGTACGTGAGCTTGACGTCGCGGTAGCGCTTAAGGCCGGTGCCTGCGGGGATCGGCTTGCCGATGATGACGTTCTCCTTCAGGCCCGTGAGGTGATCGGTCTTGCCTTCGATGGCCGCATCGGTGAGCACCTTGGTCGTCTCCTGGAAGGACGCAGCGGAAAGCCACGAGTCGGTGGCCAGCGATGCCTTGGTGATGCCCAGCAGCAGAGGCTGGCCCACCGGAGGCTCCTTGCCTTCGGCAATCAGCGAGTTGGCGATGTTTTCGAACTCGAAGCGGTTCACCTGGCGGCCAGGCAGAAGGTCGGAGTCGCCGCTGTCGAGCACTGCGACCTTGCGCAGCATCTGACGCGCGATGACTTCGATGTGCTTGTCGTTGATGTCGACGCCCTGGGAGACGTAGACGCCCTGCACCTGTCCGACGATGTAGCGAAGCGTCGTGTTCGGGTCGGTGAGGCGCAGAAGGTCGTGCGGGTTGACCGAGCCCTTGGTGAGCTGCTGGCCCACCGTGACCTCGCAGCCGTCAACGATGCCGGGCATCATGGTGACGCGCGGCGACACGACGTACTCGCGGATGTTGCCCTGCTGGTCGTGCACGGTGAGCACCTTCGACGACTTGTCGCCGCCGATCTGCAGCGTGCCCGAAATCTCCGCCAGCACCGCCTGGCCCTTGGGCTTGCGGGCCTCGAAGAGCTCGGTGACGCGGGGAAGGCCGTGGGTGATGTCCTCGCCGGCCACGCCGCCGGTGTGGAAGGTACGCATCGTCAGCTGCGTGCCGGGCTCGCCGATGGACTGCGCGGCGATGATGCCGACGGCGGTTCCGATGTTCACGGGACGCGCGGTGGCAAGGTCCCAACCGTAGCACTTCTGGCAGACGCCGTGCTCGGCATGGCAGGTCATGATGGTGCGGATCTCGACGTCCTCGATTCCGGCCGCGTGGAGCTTGCGGAGGTCGTCCATGGAGGATATGTACTCGTCGGCCTCCATAAGGATCTCGCCGTTGGCGTCCACGACGGGCTCGAGCAGGTTGCGTCCGATGAGGTTCTCGTCGAGCTCGCCCTTCTCGTTGACGATGGCGTAAGGAACGCCCTCGTGGGTGCCGCAGTCGATCTCGCGGATGATCACGTCCTGGGCGACGTCGACCAGACGGCGGGTGAGGTAGCCCGAGTCGGCGGTGCGAAGAGCGGTGTCGGCCAGGCCCTTGCGGGCGCCGTGCGTGGAGATGAAGTACTCCAACACCGACAGGCCCTCGCGGAAGTTCGCCTTGATCGGGCGGTCGATGATCTCGCCCTTCGGGTCGGACATGAGTCCTCGCATGCCGGCGAGCTGTCGGATCTGCTTGATGTTTCCTCGAGCGCCCGAGAACGCCATCATGTAGATGGGGTTGAAGCGGTCGAAGTTCTCGGCCATGGCGTCGCCGACTTCCTCGTTCGCCTCGTTCCAGACGTCCACCACCTGCTTGTGGCGCTCCTCGTCGGACATGAGGCCCATCTCGTAGTCCTCGTCGATGGCGGCGACCTTCTCGTCGGCTGCGGCCAGGATCTCGGCCTTGTTCGGAGGGATGGTGGCGTCATAGACGGACACGGTGACGCCGGCGCGCGTGGCGTAGTGGAATCCTGCGTCCTTCAGGCCGTCGAGAATGGGCGGCAGCTCGGAGAGCTCGTAGGTGTTGCACACCTTCTCGACCAGGCGCGAGATCTCCTTCTTGTTCATCTCGTAGTTGAGGAACGGGAAGTCGGGCGGCAGCACGTCGTTGAAGATGATGCGGCCAACCGTCGTCTCGATGCGGTCGCCGGCGGCATGGTCCTCGTACACCTCGAACGCGGTCGCCACCTGGCAGGGCACGCGCAGGCGCACCTGGATCTTGGCCTGCAGGTCCAAGTCGGCGCGGGCGTCGTAGGCGGTCATCGCGTCGTCGATGTCGGTGAACACGCGTCCTTCGCCCGGGAAGCCTTCACGCATGGCGGTCAGGTAGTAAAGGCCGATGATCATGTCCTGCGTAGGCACCGTGAGCGGGCGGCCGTGGGCGGGCGACTTGATGTTGTTGGACGAAAGCATGAGCACTCGGGCCTCGGCCTGCGCCTCGGCGCCCAGCGGCACGTGAACGGCCATCTGGTCGCCGTCGAAGTCGGCATTGAACGCGGTGCACACCAGCGGATGCAGGCGGATGGCCTTGCCTTCCACCAGCACGGGCTCGAACGCCTGGATGCCCAGACGGTGCAGGGTGGGTGCGCGGTTCAGCAGCACGGGATGGTCGGTGATGACCTCTTCAAGCACGTCCCAGACGCGGGAGGCCCCACGGTCGACGGCGCGCTTTGCGGCCTTGATGTTGGCCGCGTACTCGAGCTCGACGAGGCGCTTCATGACGAACGGCTTGAACAGCTCGAGGGCCATCTGCGAAGGAAGCCCGCACTGGTGCAGCTTCAGCTGCGGGCCGACGACGATGACCGAACGGCCCGAGTAGTCGACGCGCTTGCCCAGCAGGTTCTGGCGGAAGCGTCCCTGCTTGCCCTTCAGCATGTCCGAGATGGACTTCAGCGGACGGTTGCCAGGGCCGGTCACCGCACGTCCGCGGCGGCCGTTGTCGAACAGCGAGTCGACGGCCTCCTGCAGCATGCGCTTCTCGTTGTTGACGATGATTTCCGGAGCTCCCAGGTCAAGCAGACGCTTCAGGCGCTTGTTGCGGTTGATCACGCGGCGGTACAGGTCGTTCAGGTCAGACGTGGCGAAGCGTCCGCCGTCCAGCTGCACCATGGGGCGCAGGTCGGGCGGGATGACCGGGATGACGTCGAGGATCATGTCGGAAGGCTTGTTGTCGGACTTCAGGAACGCGTCGACGCCCTTCAGGCGCTTGATGGCCTTCGTGCGCTTCTGGCCCTTGCCCGTGGCTATGATCTCGCGAAGCTCCTCGGCGGTGGCCTCGAGGTCCATGGCGTCAAGCAGGTCGCGCACGGCCTCGGCGCCCATTCCGCCGCTGAAGTAGTCGCGGTAGTTGGCGCGCATCTCGCGGTAGAGCGCCTCGTCGGCGACGAGCTGCTTGGGCTCGATGCGGAGGAACTCGTCCAGCGCGTCGGCGCGCAGCGCCTTGCGCTCGTTGAACTCCTCGTAGATGTCGGCGATCTCGGCCTCCACCTCTTCGGGGGTAAGGCGCTCGCTGGCGTCGTACTCGTCCACCAGGTCGTCGTCCTCGGGGACGTAGTCGGTGGAAAGCTGGCGCGTCGCCGCGATCAGGCGGTCGCGCTCGGCGTCGATCTCCTCAAGGTCGGCTGCGAGCTCGTCGCGAAGCTCGTCCTCGTCCTCGGCGCGCGCTTCGGCGTCGACGCTGGTGATGATGGAGCTTGCGAAGTAGAGGACCTTCTCGAGGTCCTTCGGCGGGATGTCAAGCAGGTAGCCAAGGCGCGAAGGAGAGCCCTTGAAGTACCAGATGTGCGAGACGGGGGCCGCAAGCTCGATGTGGCCCATGCGCTCGCGGCGCACCTTGGAACGGGTCACTTCCACACCGCAGCGCTCGCAGTCGATGCCCTTGAAGCGGACGCGCTTGTACTTCCCGCAGG
>CAQLOA010000130.1 GCA_948829205.1 uncultured Eggerthellaceae bacterium | reverse complement strand
GCCATCGTCTACGTCTGCTGCGCCGTGCCCTTCATGCTCGTGGGCTCGTTCGCGGACGACGCCGGGTGGGCCTGGATGCTGGTGGCCGTCGAGACCGTGCTGGCAGTGCTGTCCGTCGTGGCGTTCGCCGTGGTCCTGCCGCCGTTGAGGTACATCAGGTGGCGCTACCAGCTCGACCCGGAGTTCCTGGATATCTCGCAGGGGATAATCTGGCGCAAGCGGTTCGTCGTCCCCTTCATACGCGTGCAGAACACGGACACCCAGCAAGGGCCCATCATGCGCGCCTTCCACCTGTCGTCGGTCACCGTGTCCACGGCCGCCGGGAACCACCAAATCCCAGGCGTCGACATCGAGCAGGCCGACGCCTTGCGCGACAAGGCAGCGGAGTTCGCCCGCATGGCGCGCGAGGACGTCTAGCATGGCCGGGGCGACGCAGCCGGAAACGCTCGGGCTCGGCCTGAAGAGGAAGGTCCACCACACATACATCTGGCTCGGAGGCCTGGGGGCGGCGTTCTGGCTTGTCGTGGTGCTCGGAGCCATAGGGGCCGGCATAATGGGCGAGCTGTTCGAGGACGGCGACCTGAGCCCGGCCGCGCTCGGGCTGTCCGCAGGCCTCATGGCGGGGGGCGCCCTCACCGTCATCGCAATGGCAGTCGGGCTTGGCATAGGCCTGCGCGCGCTGTCCTACAAGCACCTCTGGTACGAGCTCGACTCCTCCGAACTCGGCGTCTACTCCGGAATCATAAGCAAGAAGCGCACCCACGTCCCCTACCAGAAAATTCAGAGCGTCGACCTGAAGATGACGCTCGTCCAGCGGATCCTCGGCGTGTGCAACGTGGTCATAGACACCGCCGGCGGCGCCTCCAACAAGGCCGTCGTGATCCCCTACCTTTCCAAGCAGGACGCACAGGCCCTGAAAAGCGAGCTGTTCCAGCTGAAGAACGCCAGCGTGGCAGGCGTTCCGATCGCCCAGCCGCCCGCAGGCGGCCCCGCGCTCGACTTCGCGCCCCCTTCCGGCCAGCCCGTTCCCGTGGCTGCCCCGGCGCCGCAGACGGGCAACGTGCTCGACATCGGAAGCGAGGCCTGGGACCAGTTCGGCGGGGTGTTCGCCTCGCAGGGCGCGCCCGAGCCGGAGGCGGCCAGCTTCGAGTACGGGCTTTCGAACAAAGAGATACTGCTCACCGGCATATCCAACAGCAGCGGCGTCATAGCGGGCGTCGTCGGCGCCATCATAGGCGGCTTGGCCACCATCGTGCCCATACTCGGGTCGGTCACGTCCAGTACGCCCGGCGCCTACGAGACCGTGTCCCAGATGGCCTGGGGCGCCCTGCACGCCTTCCTTCCCGCCGTCGTGCTTGGCGTCCTGGCGCTGGCCTTGGTCATCTGGGTCCTGGCGTCGGGAGCCGCATGCATCCAGTACGGCGGCTTCCGTGCCCGTAGGCGCGGGACGCGGATAGAAGTCGAGCGCGGGCTTCTGCAGCACAACTCGACCAGCCTCGACATAGAGCGCGTGCAGTCGGTCATCGTGAAGCAGTCGTTCATCCGCAGGCTCATCGGCTACTGCGAGCTCTCGCTCGGCAAGGTGAGCGCCGCCGAGCCGGGAAGCGGCCAGGACGCCTCGAATGCCAAATCCGCCGACGCTTCCGGGTTCGTCATCCACCCGTTCCTGAAGCTGGACAGGGTGGACGAGGTCCTGCATGGGATGGTCCCGGAATACGCCGACCTTCCCGCCGACGAGGAGAGGCTTGCCCCCGTGGCGCTGCGGCGCGGCCTTGTGCGCCGGTGCGTGCTGTTCGGCGGCGGGTTCTGGGTCGCCGTGGTCACCGCGCTTGCGCAGTGGGCGCTTCACGCGCTGGGAGACGCCGGGGCGCTGGAGGGCTTCGACGAGGCGGCCTTCGTCGTTGACGGCGTCGCGTTGGCGCTGTACGTGGTGGCCGCCATCGTGCTGGTGTTCGACGTCGCGGACGCGCTGCTGTGGTTCCGCGACTCCAGGTTCGCCATGGCGCGCCGCATGGTGTCGTTCACGAACGGCGGCCTGTCGAAGGACATGGTCGCAGTGCCCAGGACGAAGGTGCAGTTCGCGTCCGCCAAGACGAACCCGCTGCAGCGCAGGGCCGGCACGTCCACCGTCGCCGCAACGACCGCCGCGGGCATAGGCGGCACGAGGACCGCGCTCGTAGACGTGTCGGCCGACGCGGCCGAGAGATGGCTCGGATGGGCCGAGCCTCACAGGCCCTGAGGCCGGCGCAGGCACTCCCTGCGAACACAGGCGCCACGGTGGCCGTTCCGCCCGACGGGCGGTCGCCCCATGCGCGCGCCCATCAGGTTACGTCATGCGAACGACTTCCGGCCCGAAGGGGGAAGGCACCCGTCGTTGGCCTATCCTCGTACCAGCGGCGCTTGCATCCGCCGCGCAGGCCAAGCAGACCCGAGGAGCAACACATGGCGTTCATTCCCAACCTCGTCCTTTACTACAAGCCCACGTGCCCCTACTGCCTGAAGGTTCTCGCCTACATGCAGGAGCAGGACATCGCGATGGAGATGCGCAACACGATGGAGCCCGGCGTCGTCGACGACCTGATGGCGCTCACCGGCAAGACGCAGGTGCCGTGCCTGGTCATCGACGGCACGCCGATGCTGGAGTCCGACGACATACTGATGTACCTGCACGGGCTCGTCGCTGCCGACGAGATCGGCTAGCGTCAGCACAGCAGGACCCGAGCGACCATGTCCGTCTACTACGAAATAAAGGCGATAGACAGCACGAAGTACAAGCACGCGCCGTCGAGCCTGTGCGAGGTCACCGCCGAGAAGGCGGCCTGCAGCGCGTTGCCTATAGTTGCCGTCATAACCCCCGAGGAGTTCGATAGCCTGGGGATCGACCTCAACGTGCTGAAGAAGTCGCCCATGGCGCTCATCCACTCCGAAAGCAACTACGTCGACGTCTACCCCGACTTCATAGTCGGGTCTCTCTCCATACCCAGGAAGAGCTGCGGAAGCCCGTTGGCGGCGTCGTTCGCATTCTACTTGGACAAGACGAAACTGCTGTTCGTGGACGACGAAACCGGCGCGGAAAGCATACTGTCGAACGCTGTCAGAACCGGCGTGCTTGGCGACGTCACGCCCGCGCACTGCCTGTACTTCTTCATGAAGGAGTTCCTCATCAACGAATACTCCGACCTGAACGACTTCGAGGACTCCATGGAGGACTACGAGGAGAACCTGCTTAAGCGCGGCGCAGACATCCAGCCCGAGAAGCTCGTCGAGTTCCGCCGCTGCACCATGAGGTTCGGCATCCACTACCAGCAGATAACGGCCATCGCCACCGAGCTGGCCGACAACGAGAACAAGATGATGAGCAAGGCCGACGCCAGGTCGTTCGAGCACATCGCGACGCTGGCCGAGCGCCTGACGTCGCGGGCGGAGGTGCTGAAGGAGTACAGCATGCAGCTGCACGAGATGCAGGAGACGCACATCTCGATGAAGCAGAACGCCATCATGCAGGTGTTCACCATCGTGACCGTGCTGTTCGCGCCCCTCACCCTGGTCACAGGGTGGTTCGGCATGAATCTCCAACTGCTGCCGGGTACCGACTGGAGCTTCATGTGGATAGCCCTGATAGCCGTGGGAGTGCTGTCCACCACGCTGCTTCTGCTTCTTTTCCACAGGAAGAAGTGGCTGTAGGGCCGAAAAGGAAACAGGCCGGAGGAAGATTCCTCCGGCCTGGCAATTCATGGTGGTCGCTACAGGATTTGAACCTGTGACCCCCGCCGTGTGAAGGCGATGCTCTCCCGCTGAGCCAAGCGACCTTGTACGAAGCATTTTAGCGGGAACGGCGGATTGCTGCAAGTTGCCGCCGCCGTTTCCACACAACTGCTAATAGACCATCCCCATGGCCTCGCGCACCTCGTTCAGCGTGGCCTCGGCCACATCGTTGGCGAGCCTGTTGCCCTCGTGCAGCACGTCCTCGATGTAGGGGATGTCGCGCTCCAGCTCGCGCCTGCGCTCGCGGATGGGCTCGAGGTAGGCGTTCACCGACTCGGTGACGTACTTCTTCAGCGTGCCCGACCCGCCGTCGCCTATCTCGGCGGCGATGTCCGCCTCCTTGCGACCGGTGGTGAGCGCAGCCGTGGTCAGCAGGGCGCTTACGCCCGGGCGCGCATCCGGGTCGAACGTGATGTTCCTGTCGCTGTCGGTCTGCGACTTCTTGATGAGCTTCGCGGTCTCCTCGGGCGTGGCCGAGAGCGAGATGGCGTTGCCGTAGGACTTCGACATCTTGCGCCCGTCGAGCCCGGGTATCTCCACCGACTCGTTCAGCAGGCCGACCGGCTCGGGGAACACCTTGGCGTAGCGCTCGTTGAAGCGGCGCGCGATCTGGCGCGTCTGCTCGATGTGTGGGAGCT
>CAQLOA010000129.1 GCA_948829205.1 uncultured Eggerthellaceae bacterium | reverse complement strand
CTAAGATGGACGGCGTCACCCGCTGGTCGCTCATGACCCCCGCTACCGCCTAGCTTATTCCCCATTGCGCTAGGCGATTCTCGAGGCTGCTCGTCTTGCAGGCGAGCAGCCTCATCCTATTCGACGATCGTGCGGTACGAGCAAGTGAGAAGGAGTTCTGATGTGCGGCTACGTATGCTGCAACTGTGGCAAATGCAAGGGAAAGAGCAATTTTGCGAAGTCGGCAGGCACCTGCTTCTCCTGTGGCACCGCTAATGATCCAGCGGTCCAGGTATGCTCGGTGTGCGGCACCACTCTGATCGCTCCTCCGGGTCAGAGTGGTTATGGGACCCAATTCAAGAAGAGGAGCACCTGAATGGGTAAAGAGGGATCCGTTCTGCTGGAATTCGACTATGGAACTGAGATGGCGGTCGATCGGGACGTGGATGCATTCGAGCGATTCTATCGTACCCGCTTCGAGGCAAAGGCCCTGGCCTCCTTCGTTGATCGCACCCGGCGTCGATCTCGAATATGCGGCATGCTCTTGTGCTTTGTCATGGCCCTCTTGTTCATTCCGGTACTGGTGAATGCCTCATCTATCTTCGCCTATATCCTGCTCTGCATGGGCTTAGGTCTAGGCGGAGTGGGGGTTTTCCTCTTGACGAGGTCGGCTCGTAGCGAGGCTTACTGCAGAAAGAATCTCGATAGGCTGTTGGAGAACGAGTTCGCTGCTACTCGTTCCATAACCAAGCGATGTTTTCATGTTAGCTGCACCGAGGAGGGTGTTGAGGTGCGTTTTGGCTCACGTTCTTCGGTAAAGCAAAAGCGATTCCGCTCTTATGAGGATATCGAACGAGCGTATGTAACCGATGAGCTCCTGTTCATTCCGGGCCTCACCTGGCTGTGCCGTTTTCAACTCAGTGATGATCAGTTCAGAGAGCTTTGCGCGCTTCTGCAGAGATACACCTTTTTGGAATATGAAAAGGATGACGGGTGCGGACCTCCCTTATAACGCATGTGAACATCAGTGCAGTGCATGGCGGTATCTACCAAGAATGCTCGGTAGAGTACGGTTTTAGACGTTGCTGAACTGTTACTTCGCCCTTTATAATGCAGTGGATTATACCAAGTTCGTCTGCTGCGAGGGGATAGGGTAGCTGCGGGTGCTCGAACAAACGAAGCTGACAATGCACAAAGCCGGGCGCGTCGCCATTTCCGTGCTGCTTACGGGCGCGCTGCTCATGCCCGCGTTCCCGCTTTCCGAAGTGCTGTCTGCCTACGCTGATCCTGTGTCTTCTAGTGTGGCAGTCGAAGCGCCATCAAACCAAGAGGCTCGATCTTCCACGAGTTTTCCGGTGGGCCGTATCAATATGGACGTGCCGCTTGACGGTACGCTGATCGTTGCCCAGGGTCAGACGCAAAGTCCGCTCGCCACCCAACAGACCCAGCAGACGGCCCCGCAAAAAACCGAGGAAGAAAAGCAGGCCATACTGGATAGTTACCTGGCCGATGGCACCATCACCGAAGACGACCTAGACAACGAGTTCATCGTCAGCTCGCTCACGGGGTCGTACCTTGAGCAAAATGGCGATGGGAGGGGGTCGGCCTCAGGAGCAGCTGTTCCCGAGGCTGGCCCTGAAGATGCGTGTGGCAATTGCCTTGACGAGGACGGTAGTCTCTCGGGCGAAGTAGAGGAGCGTTTGTCGCAGGACGACGAAGCCGTCCAGGCTGCGCTCGAAGCCCTCGCACAAGGGCCTACCTACGAAGACGTCCTTGCCGCCGAGGAGGCGCGCAAGGCCGAAGAGGAAGCGGCCATTCCCCACGACGAGTCCCTTTCGCCTGGCGAGGTTGTCACGAAGCAACCCTACGTCGCGGGCGGTGCGAACGGGAGCGGCGCCAGGCCGGATATCATCTCCGCTACGGTGCGTCTGTGTGCAATGGATGAGGAGCCTGTTGCCTATGGGGGCGCCATCGGTGCCGCCCAGGCCAGCTTCGCCGAAGCCGCCGCCCAGGCAAGTCCTGCCGCTGCGCCCCGCGGTGCCTATTCGCCCGAAGTCGTGGTGAAGAACGTCCAGTCCGTTGCTCTGTGCACCAGGACCGGAAGCATTCGCACCGGAGCATTCTTCATGAGCAGCGTGAAGAACAACGCCCACGAGTACACGGTACGCGTCAGGGCCTACAACATGCCGGAGTTCTACAGCCCCGTCGTTGACGCACGTTGGAGCGGCGGCAAGGGCTATCTCACCCTTCGGCTGCCTGCTTCCATCGACGGGGAGGAGCGGCACTTCGAGGTCTTCTACTCGAATGTGGACGGGGATGGCTATGTGTGGAACGTAAGCGGCCAGCCCACGGTGAACGATGCCACCGTGAAGGCCGAGCTTGCGAACACCCCCGGCTATGTGGCCGCGCGCGAGTACGCCTATCTCAACGCCTACAAGCTGGCCCCCTTCGCCTCCTACGAGGACATCGTGAAGTCGGGCAACGCTATGCCGGCGAACAGTCCGCTGGCCACGAAGGAGATCCGCGAGATGTGGCCGGTGCACAAGGACGACGGCATGAAGGTGAGCCTGTTCGAAGGCCAAGAGCAGGACGTCGTGCGCAGCGTGGTGTGCTTCGCCGACGGCACTTCGCAGACCCTCGACCTTGACTACCTGGGCAAAGGAGCCTGCACCGCATCCTACGCGACGCAAGACACGGGCGTGCTGTACCAGCCGAACTTCTGGATCATCGGCAAGAGCGCCCAGCCCGCCATCACCCGCATGGCGTCGTTCATTCGCTCGAAGACCTGGGCATCGTGGTTCCAAAGCTACAGCGGCAACCCCCGCATGCATCGCAGCGTCCGCGACTACTTCGACAAGAACATCCGCGACAACGCCGAGGAGGTGGCGGCCAACCTCGTCACAAACATACCTGCATGGAACGCCTGCGACTCGCAGTCGTATGCGTGGAACTACATCATGCAAAATGCAGAGGCTGCCATGCCGAGCGAGGACTGGAGCTCGACGGCGCCCGAGACCAAGATGTTCAACCTGATGTTCCTCTACGCCTACCTGGAGCGCTTCATGGGCTTCGATGTCGGCGGCAACGAGACCGTGAAGGCGCGAAAGGACTCGAACGCGTTCTTGGTGATGGCGTTCCGGGGCAGCGTCATCAGGCCCGGCCTGTCGCTCTTGAGCATGACGCCCACGTTGCGGAAATCCTACATGCCCGTCTTCGCCAAGGTGGATGCGCTCTCCGAGATGGTGATCCCCAAGATGTTCTACAGCTACACGGGCCTCACGTCTTCGACGCAGCTCGTCCAGCTCGTGGTCAAGCGCACGACCGGCTACGCCAGCATGGCCGAGTGGTTCAAGGACTACATGAGCTCCATCGCGTTCTACCACGAATACATGCCGCCCGAATACGAGAGCGTCCCCGAAAGCGAACGGCCGCTATGGCGCGGCTGGGACCAGGCGTCTCGATATCCGGACTACCTGCTGCTGTGGCTGACGCTGGAGCCGGGCACGCAGTACTTTGCCTCCACCACGCTGCTGATAGCCTCAGGAACGACCGGCAACTACGAGGTGGGCACCCCGCTCGACGACGCGCACCGGGCCTCGTACAAGAAGCGCTTGGACAACATCTTCATCCCCGCGTCGCGCTATGTGTCCACCGTGACCTCCATCGTGGGGGTCGAGCGGGTCGACTCCGTCTGTGTCGTCAGCTTCGACAACATCTTCTCCAAGTACGACTCGGGCAGGTCGATCATGGAGCGGGAAGGCACCACGGGCAAGAAGCTCACCGAGGACCCCTACCTCAAGAACTTCACCGACGTCACCGGGCGCTTCATCGCCAACGGCCAGGGCGCTGCGGCCATGACGAACAACATATCGAGGACCGACAAGAACATCTACTTCCTGGCCTACACCGCGCTTGGGTGCGCGTGGGACTACTACTGGTCGCATGAGATGGCGCACGCCATCGACAAGGAGATATTCCTGAACGGCGAGCAGCGCGGCATCACCAACAACGAGGACTACACCGACGGCTTCCTGACCCAAGGCTTCGGCGGCTGGACGTACGTGATGAACCTGACCTTCGACTGGGACCTGTCGAAGGACGTGTCATCCAACCTGAGCCGCGAGCGCATCATGTCCAAGGAGAAGATAGACGACTACTACCACAAGATGTACGAGACGCTGGACATGTTGGACTATGCTGCGTTGCAGGCGTTCCTCAGGCTGGACAAGGACGAGCAGAACGCAGTGGCGTCACAGGCGTGGTTCGACGGGCAGAACGGCACCTCGGCGATGGACACCGGCGCCACGGCCACCATCCTGCATTCGCGCAACAACGTGCTGAACGGCTATGATGGAACGACGGCCACCATGCCGGTGAACTCATCGGTGTTCAACGACGGCTCGCGTAAGTTCGAGACTGTGGAGGAAGTGTACGACAACCAGCTGTTCCTGCGCCCGGGCTTGCCCGAGTCAAGCAGCTGGACGTGGCTGTGGGCCAACTACGTCGCCGACGACCTGCGCGGCGTGTGGTGGTTC
>CAQLOA010000128.1 GCA_948829205.1 uncultured Eggerthellaceae bacterium | reverse complement strand
CGTACACGATGCCGCCGTCGGAGCAGATGGGAATGTACACGCCGGTCTCGCGGAACCACTCGTCGCGGGCCTTCGCCACCTCGATGACCGCCGTTGCCTGGCCGCGGCCGATGCCCTTCGTCTCGCGCGTGATGCAGATGGAGCCGCCGCCGATGCCGATCTTGATGAAGTCGGCGCCGCACTCAGCCAGGAAGCGGAAGCCCTCGCGGTCGACCACGTTGCCCGCGCCCACCTTCACCGAGTCGCCGTAGTGCTCGCGTATCCACTGCAGCGTGAACTTCTGCCAGTCGGAATAGCCCTCCGACGAATCGATGCACAGCGCATCCACCCCGGCCTCGACCAGCGCCGGCACGCGCTCGGCATAGTCGCGCGTGTTGATGCCGGCGCCCACCATGTAGCGCTTGTGCGCGTCAAGCATCTCGTCGGGGTTCGACTTGTGCGAGTCGTAGTCCTTGCGGAACACGAGCGCCACCAGGTGGTCGTCGTCGTCCACGATGGGAAGCGAGTTCAACTTGTGGTCCCAGATGATGTCGTTGGCGTCCTTCAGCGAGGTGTCGGCCGGCGCGGTGATCATCTTGTCGCGCGGCGTCATGATGTCGCGCACCTTCGTGTCCATGGGCATGCGCGAGACGCGGTAGTCGCGCGAGGTGACGATGCCCAGCAGCTTGCCGTGGCTATCGCCGTCGTCGGTGACAGGCATGGTGGAATGCCCGTGCTCCTCCTTCAGGCGCACCACTTTCTCAAGCGTGTCGTCGGGCGCGAGGTTGACGTCGGACGTGACGAAGCCGGCCTTGTAGTCCTTCACGCGCGCGACCATGGCGGCCTCGTCCTCGATGGACTGCGAGCCGTATATGAACGACATGCCGCCCTCGGTGGCCAGCGCCACCGCCATCTTGTCGTCGGAAACCGACTGCATGATAGCCGAAATCATTGGGATGCTGAGGCTGATGGGACATTCCTCTTCGCCCTTGCGGTACTTCACCAGGGGAGTCTTCAGCGACACGGCGTTCGGCACGCACTCGCTGGGGGAATAGCCGGGGACCAGCAGGTACTCGTTGAATGTGCGTGATGACTCGTCGAAGTAGTATGCCATGCCCGGTCCTCTCTCTGCGCGCGGCTTGCTCGTGGATTCCCATGAAGTACAAGTATCCGTTCATTATAAGGTGCTGCGACGGATATGGAACACGCAAATGTGGAAAATGCGCCCCACGCGCGGCGGACTGCCCGCGCAAAACGTACGTGCACAAGGGCCACAAGACGGCTACGCCGGCCAGCCGCAGGCTTCCCGGGCCGACGGCGCGCAAGCAGGCCGACGGCCGCGATTCGCTACACCTGCGCGATGGCCTTCCTGTACAGCTCGACCAGATGCACGATGGACCTGTCCTGCGAGAAGCGGTCCTTGGCATAGGCGGCCACCTGCCCGCGGTCGAACGTCGCACGGCCGTCCAGCACGTCGCTCACCTTGGCCGCCAAGTCGTCCGGGTCCTCCGATCGGAACAGCAGGCCCACCTCGGGCGTGATGATGTCCACCGCTCCTCCGTCGTCGCTTCCCACCACGGGCGCACCGCACGCCATCGCCTCGATAACCACCAGCCCGAACGGCTCCCTGCGCGACGTCAGCAGCGACACGTCCGCGATGCTGTACAGCTTGCGCAGCATGTCGTGCGGCTGGTTGTGTACGAAGTGCGTGTTCGGAAGCCCCAGCTCGGCCGCCAGCGCGTTCATCTCGTCGAACAGCTCGCCGTCGCCGGCAAGCACGAGCACGGTGTCGTCGCGCATGAACTTCGCCGCGCCGCGCAGCAACACGTCGATGCCCTTGAAGTGCGCGAACTTCCCAGCGAACGAGACGACATGCCCGTATTCACCAGGAATGCCAAGCGCCCCCAGCACCTCGCGCTGCGGGAGCACCTGGGGGTAGAACACGTCGGAGTTGTAGCCGTTGAGTATGAGGTGGCACTTGCCGGCCTGGCCGGGGAACAGGCGGCGCACCAGCTGGTCGTTCTCCTTCGAGATGGTGACGATGGCGGAAGCGCTCGTCAGCGCCTTGCGCGCCGCGTCCTCGAACACGCGCATGCGCACGTCGCCCGATTCCATGATGCGCTCGTAGCCGATGAGGTCGGTGCCGTGGACCGTGACCACCAGCGGAATGCCGTAGTCGGCAGCGTAGGCAGGCTGAAGCCATGCATGCCCGCTGTGGATGACGTCAGGCGCGAAGTCGGAGACCTCCTGCTCGATGGCGGCACGGAACGCGGCCTCGTAGACAGACAGCTGATCGTCGGTCAGGTCGTAGAACGTCTGCGCGCTGCGCGGATGCGTGGTGAAGCATGGGAAGTTGAATGGGAGCGCGTCGGGGGTGCAGCCGTTGAAGTACACCGGATGCACGCCGAAGTCGGCGTATTCCTCGGGGGGCCGGTTCTCCGGCACTATGACGCGCACCTCGTGGCCCAACTTGGCCAGCGCATGCGCGACGTTGAGCGTGTAAGCGCCGCTGCCCGAGCCGGTCAGCGGAAAATGGCATGTGAGAAGGATCCTCATGTTGGCTTTCCTTAAAGCTGCGAGACCAGGTTGTCCGTCTCGCGGGCGATGCGCACCTCTTCGTCGGTGGTGACCACGCATATCTTGATGGGGCTGTCATCGATCGAGATGATGCGGTTCACCCCGATGGCGCCCTCCACGTCGTTGCGCTGCTTGTCGAGGATCATCCCCATGTGGGCAAGCCCCTCGAAGATGCGCTCGCGCAGGCGCGCCGAGTTCTCGCCGATGCCGGCCGTCATGACCACGGCATCGGTGCGCGTCATGGCCGCGTAGTAGCTGCCGATCGCCTTCTGCACGCGATAGACGTACATGTCGATGGCCAGCTCGGCCTCCTCGTCCCCGGCGTCGGCCGACTCCAGCACGTCGCGCATGTCGCTGCTCTCGTTGGTGATGCCCAGGATGCCGCTCTCGTTGTTCAGGATGTGGTCCATCTCGTCGAAGGTCTTGCCCTCCTTGCGCATGATATAGGTGATGATGGCGGGGTCGATGGAGCCCGATCGCGTGCCCATCATCAAGCCCTCCAAAGGCGTGAATCCCATGGTGGTGTCTATGGACTTGCCGTGGTTGACCGCCGTTATGGAGCCTCCATTGCCCAGGTGGCAGGTGATGAGCCCCAGGTCGCGAAGCGAGCGTCGAAGCAGGTTCGCAGCCTGCTGCGCCGCATAGCGATGCGATGTGCCGTGAGCCCCGTAGCGGCGGATGTGGTAGTCGTTGTAGTAGCGCATGGGAAGCGGGTACATGTATGCCTTCGGCGGCATGGTCTGGTGGAACGCCGTGTCGAACACCGCAACCTGCGGCGTGTTGGGCATGGCCTCGCGCAGAAGGTCGATGCATTGGTCGGCCACGGGGTTGTGAAGCGGCGCCAGCTCCTCGATTTCGGCCAGGTGCCCGCGCGCCTCGTCGTCGATGAGCGTGGCGCGCGTGAAATACTCGCCGCCGGCCACGACGCGGTTGCCGATTGCGTCGATCTGGTCGAGCGATCCAATGGGCGACTCGGGGTCTTCCACAAGCACGTCGAGCAGCTTGGCCAGGCACTGCTCCACCGTGAAGCCGGCAACGTTGTACTTCACCTTCTGGAACTCGGGCGAGAAGGCCACGGACATCGACGCCTCGGGCGTGCCGACCTTCTGCGCCAGGCACTTCATGAGGCAGAGCTTGCCGTCCGTTTCGATAAGCTGACTCTTCAACGACGAGCTTCCGGCGTTGACCACCAATACGAGCATCGGTACCTCCTGCTTTGCGAATGTTTCAGAAACCACGCGCCCCCTGCGGGCGGACATGAAGTCTGCACCTACGCCCACCCGGCACGCACCCGGCTTGACGACTTGGGTGCGCAGCCTGCCTGCGCCCACCAAGCCTTAGGCGGCGTAGATGTCCTTGGGGTAAAGCAGATGGAACCCTGCGTCCTCGAGCAGGCCCACCACGTCGCTGTCGGTCTTCAGCGCCAGTGTAGCGGCCCCCACCGACGATGTGAAGCAGTAGGCGTACTCCACGCTGGCGTCGGCCTTCTCCAACGCGTCGAACACCTGCGCAGCGCCGCCCGGCACGTCGGGAACCTGCACGGCGACCACGCGCGCAAGGCTGGCCGTGAAACCGGCGGCGGTAAGCGCCTGCACGGCCGCTTCGGGCTTGTCGCATATGATGCGCACGATTCCGTAGTCGCTGGTGTCGGCGACGGCCAGCGCATGCATCTGCACGTCGGCGTTGCCGAGGGTTTCGCAAAGCGCCGTCAGGCGCCCCTTCTTGTTGCCAAGGAAAACGGTAAGCTGGTCGATCATTACTTCTCCTCCTCATCGCGAAGGTCGACGATGCGCACGGCCTTGCCCTCGGAACGCTGGATGGTGTACGGCTCGACGATCTGCACCTTGATCGTGGTGGCAAGCTCGTCGCGTAACGCCTGAGCGAGACGCCTCTGAAGGTCTTCGATCTTGCGCACCTCGTCGATCTCGAAGTCGGGGTTGACCTCGATCTTCAGCGTGGCCACGTCCAGCGCGCCGTCGCGCGTAAGTTCGATCTGATACCAGTCGGCGATCTCGGGGAATGCGGTGCACACG
>CAQLOA010000127.1 GCA_948829205.1 uncultured Eggerthellaceae bacterium | reverse complement strand
ACCTTCTTGTCCATGAAGCCGACGCCTTCGCGTTCGAGGAAACGCACCGCGCCCTGGCCGTCCACGTTGAACCCCACCAGATGGCCGTCCTTGTTGACTATGAGGTTCACGCCTCCGGCCAGCTGGGCGGTAGAGGCCTTGATCTCGGCCGCCTCGTAGGCTTGCGGCTTGTAGGGCGTGGTTATGTTCAGCGACAGGTAGTCCTTCGCCTTCAGGAACCCGGTGGCCTCGTCGGGCGTGGGGACGTCGGCGAAGCCGTACTCCCATGGCAGTCCGAGCTGCGAGTAGACGGCGTTGTACATGACAGGCGACTTCGAATGGGCAACGGGATGCCCCAGTATGTATAGCTTCTGCATCTTGTCCTCTCCTTCGAACAAGGCTGTGGCACGGTGTGTCAGGGGACGCTCGCTTTCGACACGCCCATCACGCTCCGTCCTCCTTGGCAAACGCTGCTGGCGCAGGCGCAGGCGCAGGCTCGGGTTCGCGCGAACCCATCAGCCCGCGCTCGAGCCCGCGCAGCATGAGCGTGTGCTTGAGGTCGACCTCGGCAAGCGGAACCACCAGGAAGGCCTTCAGCCCCACGAGGTGGGCGCCCAGCACGTCGGTGAGCAGCTGGTCGCCCACCACCACGGTGTCTTCCCTAGCCGCCCCGATCTTGCGCATGGCGGCCGCATAGCCGAACGGCAACGGCTTGCACGCCTTCGCCAATATGGGAAGGTCGAGCCCTTCCGCGAACCCGTGCACGTCGGAATGCCAGTTGTTCGAAAGCAGGCAGAACGAGACGCCGGCGTTGCGCGCCTTCGCAAGCCATTCGCGCACGTCGCGGGGAACTTCGCCGCTCTCGCGCGAGCGCACGGTGTTGTCGATGTCAAGAAGAACGCATGACAGCCCGGCGGAAAGCAGGTCGTGCCTCACGTCGATGCTGGTTACCCTCGCGAAGAACCTGTCAGGCTGAAGAAGAGGCATCGGAGCGGCGCGCCTTTACTGCCAAGCGGTCTGATGGTCCTCGTAGGTCTCGCTGAACTTGAAGGTGCCGTCCTCGTAGGAATAGAAGTACATGTAGTCGGTTTCCTCGGGGCTGCATACCGCCTTGATGGCCTCGAGGGAGGGGTTGCATATGGGCGTGGGCGGCAGCCCTGGGTTCGAGTAGGTGCTATACGGCGAGTCGGCGTGCACCTCGTCGGCCGTGGGGTCGTGCCCGACCTCGTAGGCCGTGGTGGCGTCGGACTGCAAGTAGGGGCTGTTCGAGTTCAGGCGGTTGTAGAACACGCCTGCCACGGTGGCGAAGTTCTCGGGGATGCCCTCCTTCTGCACTATGGACGCGAGCTTCACGATGTCGTACCAGCTCATGCCCAGGCTTTGCGGATACGAGGTGTCCACGCCCGCGGCCTCGTCGCGGAACTGGTTCAGCATCATGTACACGACGCTTGTGGCGTCGTCCTTGGCCGTGATGGCGTAGGTCTTCGGGAACAGGTAGCCCTCCAGCGAGTTCTCTCCCGCGCTGTCGAGGAACGGATAGGCGTACGAATAGGTGGACGCGTTGGCCGTCGCGTCCATGAACTCCTGCGACGTGATGCGGCCGGACGTGGCGGATTCGACCTCGTTGGCTATGTTCTGCCTGGTCATGCCTTCGGGAACGGTGAGCGTGTCGGCCGTGGCCTGCGGGCCTATCAGCAACGCGTCGAGTATTTCGTCCATGGAAGTGCCGCCGCGGAACTGGTAGGTTCCGGGGATGAGCGAACTTGCGACGCCCCGGCTCTGCACGAGGTCTACGAAGCGCTGCGAGTTGCCGATCAGGCGCTCCTCCAGCAAGGTGTCGGCGATGTCGCGCGCGCCCTCGCCCTGCGCCACGGTGACCACGGCCTCTTGCGTGGAAGGCAGCATCTCGGGCTCGTAGGCGCAGCTTCTTGTTATCACCACGATCATCACGACGACCGAGACGAGTATGACCACCAACGCGATTACGGGAGCCTTCGACACCTTGGGCCGTATGGGCGTGGTGTCGTAGGTCTTGAACTCCTGGCGGGCACGAGCGTGGGCGCTGCGCGCCGCGCGGTTGTTGTTGGAGGAAATGGGCACTTGCTTCGAATGTCTTGGCACCTGACGGCTCCTTGGATGTCTAATCGCTTGCTGCGGCCCGGGCGTCCAGCCACGACTGAAGGAACAGGCTTGCGGCCACCATGTCCACCTTGCCGCGCATCTTCCTCTCATCATACCCCATATCGTGCAGCGATTGCTTGGCTTCGCGGGAACTGAGGCGCTCGTCACAGAAGGCGCACTCGATGCCGGAAGCGCGCGATATCTCGGCCGCTGCCTGGCGGATGCGCTTCGCCTGCGGCCCTTCCTCGCCGGAAAGCGTTCGCGGAAGGCCGCACAGAAGCAGCCCGGGGTCCCAGTCCTCGAGCACGTCGCGGAAGGTGCGGGAGCACTGCGTCACCTCCTGCGACGGAAGCACGCATACCGGGGTGGCGACGCGCATCCCCGGGTCGCTTACCGCGACCCCCGTGCGCTTCTCGCCTATGTCGAGCGCGAGGACCCTCAAGCTAGAGCAGCATGTTGCGGGCGGTTTCCAGCGCGTCCTCGATGCCTGCGGGGTTCTTGCCACCGGCCTGCGCCATTGAAGGCTTGCCGCCACCGCCGCCGCCTACCGCAGGGCCCATGGCCTTGATGAGCTCGGCGGCGTTGAATCCCTTGGCCACCGCCTCGTCGGTTCCGGCCGCCATAAGCGCCACCTTGCCTTCGGCGGTCGAGCCCGCGATGACCAGAGCGCCCGGGGCCGACATGCGCGAGCGGACGACGTCCCACAGATGGCGCTGGCCGGACTGCAGCTGCGCTGGCGCCTTCGCGATTATCAACGGGTACCCGGCAGGCGAGTCGACCGCCATCGACAGCAGCTTGTTGATCGCATCGTCGCTGACGGCCTCCTTGCCGCGCTTCGACTGCTTCTGCATCTCCTTCAGGCTCTTCAGGTTGGACGCCGTGCGCTCGGACACGTCGAACAGCGGGACCTTCAGCTCGGCGGCCGTCTCGCGAAGCTCGCTTTCCATGCGGTTCACGTAGTCGAGCGCGCCGAAGCTGGTGACCGCCTCGATTCGGCGTATGTTGGCGCCCACGCTGGATTCGCCCGTCACCTTCAGGAAGCCGATCTCGGCGGTGTTGCCCACGTGGCAGCCGCCGCACAGCTCGCGGGAGAATTCTCCCGCCTCGACGACGCGCACCTGGTCGCCGTACTTCTCGCCGAACAGCGCCGTGACGCCGTCGGCGCGGGCCGCGTCGAGCGACGTCTCGTATATGTTGGTGGGCGTGGCGTCCATGATCTTGCTGTTGGCGAGCTTCTCCACCTGGGCGACCTGGTCGGGCGTCATTGCCTCGAAATGGGTGAAGTCGAAGCGCAGGCGGTCGGGCCCCACGTAGGAGCCCTTCTGGCGGACGTGGTCTCCCAGCACCTCGCGCAGAGACGAGTGCAGGATGTGCGTGGCGGTGTGGTTGCGCTCGATGCAGGCGCGCCTGCGCGCGTCGACGATGGCCACCACCTCGTCGCCGACGGACACGTTGCCGCCCTCGACCTTGACGTGGTGGACGTGAAGCCCTGGCTCGGGCGCCGTGGTGTCGGTCACCTTGATGCGCGCGTTGCCGCAGACCATCTCGCCGGTGTCGCCGACCTCGCCGCCCATCTCGGCGTAGAACGGGGTGGCGTCCAGCACTATCTCCCCCTGCTCGCCGTCGGGAAGCACCTCGACCATCTGGCAGTCCTTGACTATGGCGGACACCTTCGCCGTGGCCTGGGTGACGTCGTATCCCACGAACTTCGTCGGGCCCACCTCGTTCAGCACGTCGGAATAGATTCCGCCGTAGGTGCACCAGGCGGACTCCGCGTCCTTCGCGCCTGCGTTTCGGGCGCGCTCGCGCTGGGCCTCCATCTCCTTCTCGAACTCGTCCATGTCGACCGAAATGCCGGACTCCTGGGCGATCTCGCTGGTGATGTCGATGGGGAACCCGTACGTGTCGTGCAGCACGAACGCGATCTTGCCGGAAAGCACGTCGCCGTCGAGGGCGTCGAGCTCGTCTTCCAGATAAGCCTTGCCTTGGCGCAGAGTGGCTCCGAAGCGCTCCTCCTCGGCCAGGATCAGCTTGCGCTCAAGCTCGCGGTTCTCGACGATCTCGGGATAGACGTCGCCCATCAGGCGCACGATCTCGTCGACGTAGTCGTTCAGGAAGTGGCCCTCGACGCCCACCAGGTGCGCCTTCATGATGGCGCGGCGCAGAAGGCGGCGCAGCACGTAGCCGCGGCCCTCGTTCGACGGGATGATGCCGTCGGCGATCATGAACGCGATCGCGCGGGAGTGGTCGGCCATGATGCGCAGGCACAGGTCGGTCCTGGGGTCGTCGCCGTAGCTGACGCCGGCCAGCCTCTCGCCCACGGCCACCAGCGAGCGCAGCACGTCGGTCTCGTAGTTCGACTGCACGCCCTGCATGATGGCAGCGATGCGCTCGAGCCCCATGCCGGTGTCGATATTCTTCTTGGGCAGGGGCGCAAGCGTGCCGTCCTCCTGGCCGTCGTACTGGGTGAACACGCAGTTCCAGTACTCGAGGAAGCGGTCGCAGTCGCAGCCCGGCGCGCAGTCGG
>CAQLOA010000126.1:4015-4632 GCA_948829205.1 uncultured Eggerthellaceae bacterium | reverse complement strand
AGATAGCGACGTCCGACGTGCGCGTGGACGGCCTGCGCATGGACGAGGTTCGCTACGAGACGTCGAACACCCGAGAGGCGTTCCTGCAGTGGGTCGATGGCGAAGGGAGGCTCGCCGGATTCCTGCGCCTGTCGCTCCCCGACGGCGAGACGCACGCGATGATCCGCGAGGTGCACGTGTACGGGAGGGTGTCGCGGCTGCACGAAAGCAAGGAGGGCGCGCAGCATTCGGGGCTAGGCCGTGCGCTGGTCGAACGCGCCTGCGAGATCGCCGCGGGCGAGGGCCGCACGCGCATTAAGGTGATAAGCGCGGTTGGAACGCGTGGGTACTACCGTTCGCTGGGATTCGCGGACGGCCGGCTGTACCAGGAGAAGCGCCTCGAGGCGGCCGCGTTCTAATGGCACGCTGATGGCACGCATCTACAGGAACAGCAGCACCACCAGAACGACAAGCAGGACTACGATGAGAAGCGACAGCAGCTTGACGGACATCGGGATGTCCGCGAACCCGGGCTTTGCGGCCTTGTAGTCGGAGCGTCCGCTGATCGTATCGCTCAGCGATCCCAGGTCGGCGTTCCTGCGGAACCTGCGGCTTTCCTGTGTCATGAACTCCTGGCC
>CAQLOA010000126.1:0-4005 GCA_948829205.1 uncultured Eggerthellaceae bacterium | reverse complement strand
AGTTCCATCTGCTTTGAGAGTCGGTGGAGTCCACGAGCGGCTCGGGCTTGTCGTGCTCGTCGATCGAATAGCCGACAAGCTCGTTCCTCTCGTTGAACGCGCGCGAGTCGATGCTGCCGCGCCCGTCGATGACCTCCCTGTTGGAGGTGCGGTTCTGCCTCGTTGCGGACAGCACGTCGCGCCGTGCGCGCTCGTGCTCGTAGGCCTCGCGCGACATCTGCGTCTGGTCGTGGCTCTCCTGCGTGGTCAGCGGCTTGCGGACCCTGTTCATCGCGCGGATCTCCCTTGCGCGCTGCTGTGCCTGGGCCTGCGTCATGTGCGAGTTCGCGCCCGGGCCCTTCCTGCCCGACCGGGCGGCTGCGATCTGTTCCTCGCGCGACCTTGCGGCGAACGCCTCGCGCTGCTGTCGCCTTTCCATCGCCGCGGCCTCGCGCTGCTGGAAGTCCTGCATCGCCTCCTGGGAGTACATCCGCGCGTTCCGCGCCCTGGTGGCGTCCTGGGCGTTGTACATCTGGACCAGCGTGTCCCTCGACGGCCTTTGCTGCTGCGCCGGGGCCCCTTCGCCGTTGCGGAAGGGCGCCTGGCGGCCATGTGCTGCCTGCTGCGCCCTTTGCTGCGCGGCGAAGCCCTGGCCGCCCTGGGCCTCCGCGCGTGCCCGCGCACGGCCTTGGCCGAGGGGCCTTCCGTTGATTGGATTATCGTTGCCGGGATTCATCTGAGCCAACCTCTTACTCGTTATATGTGCGTTCAGTCGTCTCGAATCATCTGCCGACAATTATAAACGTATAGAATATGCGAGGAAACAAGGACAAGACCCGTAAGGAGATTCGAATGAACGTCGTATGCTTGGATCTGGAAGGCGTGCTGGTGCCCGAGATATGGATCGCCTTCGCCGAAGCCACGGGCATCGAGGAGCTGAAGAGGACCACGCGCGACGAGCCCGACTACGACGTGCTGATGAACCACCGCATCGACATCCTTCGCGAGCACGGCCTGGGGCTGCAGCAGATTCAGGACGTGATAGCCACGATCGACCCCATGCCCGGAGCCAGGGAGTTCCTCGACAGGCTGAAGCCCATGACGCAGGTGATAATTATCTCCGACACCTTCTCGCAGTTCGCGGGCCCGCTGATGGAGAAGCTGGGCTGGCCCACCATCTTCTGCAACGAGCTCGTCGTGGGCGGCGACGGCATGATAACCGGGTACCGCATGCGCTGCCCGCAGACCAAGCTCACCACCGTCAGGGCCCTGCACGATGCCGGGCTCCAGACCATAGCCTCGGGCGACTCCTACAACGACGTGGGCATGATCCTGGACTCGAAGGCGGGCTTCCTGTTCCGTACCACCGACGCCCTGAAGGCCGAATACCCCGACGTGCCCGCCTACGACACCTACGACGAGCTGTTCGACGCCATCAAGGCAGCGCTCTAGAAGCGCGTGTCAGGCGCAATAGCGCGAGACCAGCGCCTCGCTGTTGGCAGCCAACAGCTCGAGCGTCCTCATGTAGTCCATGCCGCGCGCCTCGGCGATGCCCCGCGCGGTGTTCTCCGCCTCCTGCCGCCATGCCCCCGCCGACCATTCCTCGCCTTCGTGGGCGGGGCTGTCCGTCTCCATGAGCAGCCTGTCGTCGGGGACGGCCTTGGCGAACTCCAGCCCTGCGGGGGTTGCGAGCATCCTCATGTTCACCGAGAAGAAGCATCCCATGGACACGGCCCTTCCGAAGTCGTCCCTCGACCCCGAGAACCAGTGGAACACGCACGTGTTGCCCTCGTGCGTCCCCATCTCCTCCATCATGTTGAGCGTCTTGCGGCATCCCTTCACGGCGTGCAGGAACACGAGCCTGTCCGCACCTTCGGACCTTATGGCGGCAAGCACGCGCCCGAACACGTCCACCTGGTGCGCCTTCGACTCCTTGTTCCTTCCGTGGAAGTCGAGCCCCACCTCGCCCACGACGGGCTCGTTGGCGAGCAGGCCTTCGAAGCGGGACACGTCCACCTCGCCGACCTTGCCGTTGGCCACCCACCAGGGATGGATGCCCAGCGCGACGTGGATGTTGGGGAAGCCTGCGAAGCGCTCGCGCGCGCCGACGTAGCTGGAGGGGACGACGGTGGAGCATATTGCGTACAGGCCTGCGCCCGAGCATTCGGCGATTCGCTCGGCGCCGTCTGCGAAGTCCAGATGGCAGTGCATGTCGTAGAGTTGTGGCATAATTACTCCTTCGCGTGCGTGTCGATGGCAGAAGGTTACGCCACGCGGCGCCCTGGCGGCGCATTGCATTCGTCTTGAAGCTTACTTGGGGAGACGGCGTTTTCCAATGGACATCTTAACCGAGACACTGAAGGCATTCCTCATAGGCGTGGTGGAGGGCATCACCGAATGGCTGCCCATATCGTCCACGGGCCACATGATCCTCGTCGACGAGTTCGTGAAGCTGCAGGTGAGCCCCGAGTTCCTGGCGCTCTTCCTGGTTGTGATACAGATAGGCGCGATAGTCGCCGTGCTGGTCCTGTACTTCCACAAGCTCAACCCGTTCTCGCCGAAGAAGGACGCGGCGCAGAAGAGGTCCACCTGGAGGCTTTGGGGAATGGTGGCCGTGGGCTGCATCCCTGCGGCCATAGTGGGCTTCCTTCTGGACGACTGGGTCAACGAGCATTTCTACAACGCGCTCACTGTCGCCGTGGCGCTCATCTTCTACGGCGTGGTGTTCATCGTGCTGGAATGGCGCAACAGGGTGCGCGAACGCGCCATCCTGGCGGGCGGGTCCGGCTCGCGGGGCAAGCATGCTCGCCCGGCGAAGGTGGGATCGGGAACCGACGGCGACGACGCCGAGGCCGCCCTGTTCCGCATCCGAGACACCGATCAGATCGACTGGAAGACTGCCCTGGGGATAGGGCTCTTCCAGTGCCTTGCCATAATCCCGGGAACCAGCCGGTCGGGGTCAACGATCATCGGCGGCATGCTGCTCGGCTGCTCGCGCACGGTGGCTGCAGAGTTCACGTTCTTCCTCGCCATACCGATAATGTTCGGGTGGGGGCTCGTGAAGTGCGTGAAGTACGTCGCCGAGGTGGGCATGGCGATGACCGGGGTCGAAACGGCCGTGCTTGCGGTGGGGATAGTCACCGCCTTCGCGGTGTCGGTCGTAGCCATCAAGTTCCTCATGGGGTACATCAAAAGAAACGATTTCACTGCATTCGGCGTCTACAGGATCGTGCTCGGCGCGGCCGTGATAGCCTACTTCGCGGTGACGGGAGGCCTGGCCGTCATCCAGTAGGGGCGCGACGTGCCATTCGATGTGTTCTGATGGCACGCTCGGCGCAGGCGAGGCGAGGAGGCTGAGATGAGCTCGTTCATGAAGACCGTTCAGACGAACGCCATAGTCCAGGCGGTGCTGTTCATGGTGCTGGGGTTGGTGCTCATGTTCGTGCCCGACATCACGTTGGTCACCATCGTGTACCTGCTGGCGGCCATCTTCGCCGTGTCGGGGCTGGTCTCCATCTTCGCCTACATGCGCGAGGGCTCGCCGTCGTACAAGATGTCCGGAGCGCTTACCACGGGGATCTTCCTCGTCGTGGTGGCGCTCGTCATGTTCGCCTTCCCGGCCGCCATCGCCGGGTTCTTCTCCATGCTGCTGGGCGCGGTGCTCATTTTGTGCGGCATTGCCAACATGGTGCGCTCGGCCGGGCTGCGCGCGTTCGGGGGCAGCGCCTGGATCGCCTACACCGTGCTGAGCCTCATCGTGGCCATAGGCGGCGTCGTGATCGTCTGGAACCCGTTCGAGACCACGGTGGTCTTCGTCATCGTGCTGGGCGCGCTTCTGTTCGTGAACGGCGTCAGCGACCTCGTCGTTGAGCTCAGCGTGCGACGCCACGTAAAGGAGCGCAACCTGTAGGATGTGCCAGGGAGCGTCCCCTGTAACATCCTGCGCGCACAGAATTCGCACACCAGCCAAAACCAATCAGTTATACAATATTGAGCCGTCTATTTCGCAGGACGGAAGGATGGAAC
>CAQLOA010000125.1 GCA_948829205.1 uncultured Eggerthellaceae bacterium | reverse complement strand
AGGATTCCCGGTTCCGGCGGCAAGGATGACCACGCGGCCCTTCTCGAGGTGGCGTATGGCCCGGCGGCGGATGTACGGCTCGGAAACCTCCTGCATGTTGATGGCGCTCTGCACGCGCGAGAAGACGCCGTGGCGCTCGAATGCGTCCTGCAGCGCGAGGGCGTTCATGACGGTGGCCAGCATGCCGATGTAGTCGGCCTGGGCGCGGTCCATGCCCTCGGCCGAGCCCGCAAGCCCGCGGAAGATGTTCCCTCCCCCGACGACGACCGCCAGCTGGACGCCGTCGTTGACTATGTCGGCGATTTCCTCGGCGAGGGTGTTGACCACCTTGGGGTCGATGCCATAGCCTTGGTCGCCCGCCAGCGCCTCGCCAGAAAGCTTGAGCAGCACGCGATGGTATTCGTAGCCTTCCGCCATCGAAACCTCCTATATGTGGATGATTCCGCCCTGTTTCCTTTGGATACATATTAGCAAAGAAAAGGGGCCCGCATCGCAGGCCCCTTTCGCAAGTTGCGGCTTCCGGCGAACCCTACAGTCCGAACAGTCCGTTCAGTCCGTTTCCGCTGCCGCCGTTGTTTCCGTTCCCGTTGTTCCCGCTGTTGCTGTTCTGGCGCGTAGTCGGGGTTCCCGAGTCCTGCGAGGTTCCCAACGTCACCTCGACGTCCATGGTCTCGCCGTCGCGGTTGATGGTGACCGTCACCTTGTCTCCCGGGTTCTTGGTGCGCACGTCCAGCATGACGTCGCTCGAGGAGGACACCTTCTGGCCGTCGAACGCTGTGATGATGTCGCCGACCTGCAGGCCCGCCTGCTGCGCGGACGATCCGTCCAGCACGCTGGAGATGTAGGCGCCCGAGTCGGTGGCGAAGCCGTAGCGCTGCGCTATGGACTTGTCGACGTTCGTCATGGTGACGCCAAGCTGCGCGCGCGTGGGCTCCTTGCCTTCGATGATGGACTGCGCCAGGTTGATGGCGTAGTTGGAGGGGATGGCGAAGCCGACGCCCGAGTAGTTGCCCGAATAGGAGGTGATCAGCGTGTTGATTCCGATCAGCTCGCCGTTGGCGTCGACCAGCGCCCCGCCCGAGTTGCCGGGGTTGATGGCCGCGTCGGTCTGGATCATGTTCGGATAGATGGTGGTCTCGCCCGAGCCGCCCTGCTGCATGCTGGTGGAGGCGTCCATGATCTGCGAGCGGCTGGTGGCCGAGACGATGCCGGTGGCGACGGACTGCTCCAGGCCGAACGGGCTGCCTATGGACATGACCCATTCGCCGATGGTGATGTTGTCGGAGTCGCCCAGCGTCATGGGCTTGAATCCGCTGCCGTCCTTCACCTTCAGCACCGCGACGTCGGAGCTGGCGTCTGTGCCAACCAGGTCGGCGTCGTAGGTCTCGCCCTCGATGGTCACCTCGTACTGGCTTCCGCTGGACACGACATGGTTGTTCGTGATGATGTAGCCGTCCTCGGAGAGCACCACGCCCGAACCCATGCTGACCTCCTGCAGCTCGCCGGAGTTGTCGTTGTACCCGTAGAGGAAGTCGTAGATGGAGTTGCCGCTGGACTGCGCCTGGCCGAGCACGTTGATGGAGACCACGGAGGGAAGGCACTTGTCGGCGACCGCCTCGGCCAGCGACGCCTCCTCCTCGACCGCCTGCACCGACTCGGAGCCCGAGGCGCCGAGGTTGACGGTCGACCTCTGGCCGCCGATCAGCCCGAAGCCTGCAGCCACGCCCAGCGCGAGCACGCATGCGACCAGCGCGCCCGCGAAAGCGATTAGGAAAGTCTTGCCGCCGGAGGGCTTGGACGCCGCCGCGGCGTGCGCCGAATGGGCATGCACGGGAGTGGGCTCGTAGGCGTGGACGGGCTCCTCGACGGGGGCCGTCACGCCGGGCACCGGGTTGCCCGTCGGCGGCGAATAGCTGGAGGCGGGCTGCTGCTGGCCGGGTGCGCCTGCGCCCGCGCCTGTCCCCGTGGCGCCTGCGGCGCCCGGCATGGCCGACGTAGGCTGCGAGCCGTAGGCGTAGCTCTGGTTGTAGCTGTTGGTCGAAGGCTGGGTGGGCTGGGCGCCTTGCCCAGGCTGCTGGTGCTGGCCCTGTCCAGCTTCGCCGTAGGGGTTGATGCTCTGATTCTCGTCCATGGGAATCGTTCTCCTTCCTGATGATGAGGCGACATTATCATCACCGCGCACGTCATCAGGCGAGAATCAAGCGATGTCATATTCGCTTTACCTAATTACAACCTTGGGGCTACACCAGCTGGTGTATATGCGGTTCGTGTTGCTCTGTCATGCTTTGCGGCCTGTGGGGGTTACGCTCGACGCGTCGTCGCCTCGAACTAACTCGGCTTCTCCGAGTGGATTTCTCGGCTCCTTTGGCTTGCCTCGCATCCACCCCCGCAGGTCGCAAAGCACCAGCATGCCATTAGAACACATCTAATGGTACGACCGCCCCTACCCTTCCTGGTAGTTGGCGAGGAAGGCGCGGGTGCGTTCGTGCTGCGGGTTCGAGATGACGTCGACCGCTCGGCCGCGTTCGACCACGTGGCCGCCGTCCATGAACAGCAGCTGGTCGGCCACGTCGCGGGCGAACGACATCTCGTGCGTGACTATGACCATGGTCATGTGCTCGGCCGCCAGGTCGCGGATGACCTTCAGCACCTCGCGCGTCAGCTCGGGGTCGAGCGCGCTGGTGGGCTCGTCGAAGAACAGCACCTCGGGGTTCATGGCCAAGGCGCGCGCGATGGCCACGCGCTGCTGCTGTCCGCCGGAAAGGTCGCAGGGCACCATGTCGGCCTTGTCGGCCAGGCCCATCTTCGCAAGCAGCCCGTTCGCCCTCTCGTAGGCCTCGGCCTTGGGCATCTTCGCCACGCTGATCAGCGGGTCGGACACGTTCTTCGCGGCCGTGTAGTGCGGGAACAGGTTGAAGTTCTGGAACACCAGCCCGAAGTGGGTCTTCGCCTGGCGTATGCTCTCCTTCTTGGCGTACTCGGCCCTGCCTGAGGCGTCGTTGTCGCAAACCAGCACGTCGCCGTATGCCAGACGCCCCGAATCCAACCGCTCAAGCAGGGTGAGGCAGCGGAGCAGCGTCGACTTCCCGCCGCCGCTTGGGCCTATGATGGCGAGCACGTCGCCTTTGTCCACGGAAAGTGATATGTCCTTCAGCACCTCGTTGTCGCCGAAGGACTTCTTCGCATGGTCGAGCGTTACGACCGATCGCGTCGCTGAATCAGGCATGGTAGTAGTCCAGCTTCTTCTCGACCTTGCCCAGTATGAACTCGATAAGCAGGCAGAACACCCAGTATATGAGCGCCGCGATGGCATAGGGCACCATAGACACCTCGCGCGCGGCGAGCGCCTTGGCCTGCGAGAACATCTCGGCGATGCCCAGGACGAACGCCAGCGACGTGTCCTTCACCAGCGTGATGATCTCGTTGCCCATGGCCGGCAGGATGCGCTTGATCACTTGCGGAAGCACGATCTTCATGAACGTCTGCGCCCGCGAGTACCCAAGCACGTTGGCAGCCTCATACTGGCCGCGAGGGATGGACTGGATTCCCGAGCGGTAGATCTCGCCGAAATAGGCGGCATAGTTCAGGATGAACCCGATGTCGCAGGCCCAGTACTTCCAGTCGGAGCCCATCTGAAGCCCGAAGAGGTAGTAGGGGCCGAACATGATGGCCATGAGCTGCAGCATGAGCGGCGTCCCGCGAAGGATGGAGATGTAGAACTTCGCGATGGTGGAGACCACCCTGAAGCGGCTCATGCGGCAAAGCGCGACGACGACGCCCAGCGGCAGCGAGCCGATGAGCGTCACGAAGAAGATCTGGGTGGTGAGCAGAAGCCCATCACCCAGAAGTCCAAGCATCGTCGAGAATTCCATGCGCGTCCGGTCCCTGGTTGCTAAGGCTGGAAGCTACTTGGTGAGCACCCAGTTGGAGACGTCCACGCCGTAGCTGGCGTACTTGTCGCAGATGGTAGCGACGGTGCCGTCGTTGTACATCTCGAGCAGCGTGTCGCTGACCTTCTTGGCAAGCGTCTCGTCGCCCTTCTTGAAGCCGACCGCATAGTGCTCGGAGCTCAGCGGCTCCTCGAGCTGCGTGTACGCGCCGGGATTCGCCGACATCTGGTAGGCGGCGATGGACAGGTCGCAGGCCACCGCGTCGACGGTGCCTGCCTGCAGTTGCATGAAGGCGTTGTTGTAGTCGCTTATGGTGTCGAGCTTGGCGAAGGTGTTTGCCAGGTCCTCCTGGTCGCCTTCCAGCACGTCGAGCGCGGCCGAGTCGATCTGCGTGATGACGACCTTGCCGGCCAGGCCAGCGAAGTCGGTGACACCGGAGTCGGCGCGCGTCACGATGACCTGCTCGTTAAGCATGTAGGGCTCGCTGAACGTGTAGTCGTCCTCGCGGCCCTCCATGGTGAAGCCGTTCCAGATGCAGTTGACGGTGCCCTGGTTGAGCAGCGCGTCCTTGGCGTCCCAGTCGATGGGGTTGAGCTCGACCTCCCAGCCGTTGCGGCTTGCCACCTCGGCGGCCAGGTCGAGGTCGAAGCCGGTGTACTCGCCGTCGTCGCCGATGAAGCCGTAGGGCGGGTAGCTGTTGTCGAAGCCCACGACGAGCTTGGTGTCGCTGGCGTCGGCAGAGCTGCTGGCGCTCTGCTGGGCCTGGTC
>CAQLOA010000124.1 GCA_948829205.1 uncultured Eggerthellaceae bacterium | reverse complement strand
CATCAAGGCGCACTGCGTCACGTGGTTGGCGCTGCGCACCGACGCGGCTATGACCTCGATCTGCTCGCCGTTGACCGTGTTCTCGGTGAAATCGTAGTTTCCGACGGCGTCGACGATGTTGGCAACCTGCTCGATGCCGTCCTCGGATATGTCGTCGAAGCGGCCGATGAAGGGCGAGATGTAACGTGCGCCCGCACGCGCCGCCAGCAGTGCCTGAGGAACCGTGAAGCAAAGGGTCATGTTGACCCTGATTCCCTCCTCAGCCAAGGTGCGGGTCGCGGCCAGGCCCTCGACCATCGTGGGGATCTTCACCACAACGTTGGGCGCAATGGCTGCAAGCTCGCGCGCGTCCCGGACAAGGTCTTCGCGCGTCATGGCGAGGGACTCCGCCGAAACGGGGCAATCGGGCCCGACGATTTCGCAGATTCTCGCGATGTGGTCGTTGAAGTCGGCCAGCTTCCCGCCCACACGGGAGTAGAGCGTCGGATTCGTGGTGACGCCCGCAAGGGCGCCCCAGCTTGCCGCCTCGGAAATCTCGTCGATGTCGGCGGTGTCCAAGAAGAACTTCAATTTTCCCCCTTTTCGCCATGCCGGTACACGGAAGGCAGTCTTAGGATTTTTCGGATTTTCGGGCACGGATGCGCCCGCGAGAACATCGATGAATTCAAATTATCACAATTGCAGGACAGCGGCAACGAGAAATCGCCCAGCGCTAGGGCTCGATGCCCAGGTGCTCGAACGCGCGCGGAGTGGCCTGCCTGCCCTTGGGGGTGCGCACCACCAAGCCCTGCTGCATGAGGTAGGGCTCGTACACGTCTTCCACCGTGTCAGGCTGCTCGGACAGCGCCGAGGCAAGCGTGGTGAGCCCGACGGGCCTTCCGGAGAACTGCACGCACAGCACCTCTAGCACTTTGTTGTCCATCTTGTCGAGCCCCATGGCGTCGACCTCGTAGAACTCGAGCGCCTGCCTCGCGACATCGCCCGTGATGCGGCCGGCTGCCTTCACCTGGGCCCAGTCCCTCACGCGCTTCAGCAGCCTGTTGGCAAGCCTGGGGGTTCCGCGGGACCTGAGCGCTATCTCGTGCGCGCCTTCGTCGTCCACGTCGACGTCGAGGATGCCGGCCGACCTGCGAACGATGGACGCGAGCTCGGACGGCTGGTAGTACTGCAGCCTAAGCGCCAGCCCGAAACGGTCGCGCAAGGGCCCGGTGAGCAGGCCCGTGCGCGTCGTCGCGCCGATAAGGGTGAAGGGAGGCAGGTCGAGCCGTATCGACCGCGCAGCAGGCCCCTTCCCCACGACCACGTCGAGGGAGAAGTCTTCGAGCGCCGGATAGAGGACTTCTTCGACCGACCGGTTCATCCTGTGTATCTCGTCAACGAAGAGGACGTCGCCGGGCTCGAGGTTGGTCAGGATGGCGGCCAAGTCGCCCGTTCGCGCGATTGCGGGGCCGCTGGTCACCTTCATGGACGACCCGATCTCGTTTGCCACCACGCTGGCAAGGGTGGTCTTGCCAAGCCCCGGAGGGCCGTACAGGAGTATATGGTCGGCCGCCTCGCCTCGGTCCTTCGCGGCCTCGACGAGGATGGAAAGCGACTCCTTGATCCTGTCCTGTCCGATGTAGTCGCAAAGCAGCCTGGGGCGCAGGCTTGCGTCGATGGCGGCGTCTTCGGCGGTCTCGGACGGCGACATCGTGCGCATGCCCGCACCGGAGCCGTCGTCCTGTTCGGCCTCGAACACCATGCCTTCTATCTCGACGGGTTCGGGCATGCGCTAGGCCATCCTCTTCAGAGCATGCTGCAGCGTGGCGGACTCGTCGAGAGCCGCGTCGGCGTCCTTCAGCGCGAAGTCTATCTCGTCGGGCGTGAAACCCATCGACTTCAGCGCCTCCCTCACGGCATCGAAGGTGGGCGAATCGGGCTGCGGGGTCGAAGCCGGGTCGAAGGCGCCTTCGAGCTGCGGGAACTTGTCCTTCAGCTCGAGCACGATGCGCGAGGCCGACTTCTTGCCTATGCCGGGTATCTTGGATATGGCCTTGACGTCCTGCGCCGCCACGGCGGACGCGAGTTCGGACGGGGTGTAGCACGACAGCGCTGCCAGGGCCGTCTTCGGGCCGATGCCGCTTATCTGGACGAGCTCATCGAAAAGGCTTCGTTCTTCCTCGGAGGCGAACCCGTACAGGAACACGCCCGAATCGTTGACGGCCATGCGGCACAACACGCGCGCGCGTTCCCCGACGGGGGGAAGCGACGCGACCGAGCTCTGCGACATGCCGAGGGCGTATCCGACGCCCCCCACGTCGATGCACGCGCCCCCCTGCCCCTTCGACGCGACCATGCCTTCCAGGAAAGCGATCATACGTAGCATATGGCGGCAGCCAGCGCATCGGCTGCATGGTCGGGACGCGGCGCGTCCTTGAGGCCGAGTATCTGCTGCACCATGTACTGCACCTGTCTCTTCTCGGCGTTGCCTTCGCCGACGACCGCCATCTTGATCTGGCTGGGCGTGAACTCCCCCACCTTCAGGCCGCCTTTGGCGCATGCCACCAGGGCGGCGCCGCGCGCCTGTCCCGTGCCGAAGGCCGCGGTGACGTTGCGGTCGAAGAAGATCGTCTCGATTCCGAGGCACTGGGGCGAGAACTTGGATATGACCGCGCCTATCTGGTCATGTATCTTCATGAGGCGCACGGATATGTCGTGGGAGGCCGGCGTGCTAACGCAGCCGTACGCAAGGCAGCTGAGGCTCGACCCACGCTGCATCATGACGCCCCAGCCCGTGTTGGCAAGGCCGGGGTCTATGCCCAAGACGATTCTTTCCATGACCAAGAAAATATCCCCATCCGAGTAAGTTGGATGGGGATATATTAGAACATATGTTTGCTTGGCGCAAGAAGGCTAGACGTAAAGTTCCTGCATCTTCTTGAGGTGCTCGTAACGGTCGAGCGCCTCCTGGCTGTTCTTCTCGAACAGCTCGTCCGCACGTCCGGGGAACTCGCGCGTGAGCCGACTGTAGCGCGCCTCGTTCATCAGAAACTCCTTCACGTCGCCCGTGGGCTCCTTCGAGTCGAGCACGAAGCGCTTGCCTTCGGGAGCAGCCGGGTTGTAGCGGAAAAGATTCCAATAGCCGCACTCGACCGCCTTGGCCATCTCGGTCTGGCAGTTCCTCATTCCTCCCTTGATGGAGTGCATCTCGCAGGGGCTGTAGCCTATGATGAGCGAGGGGCCGGGGTAGGCTTCGGCCTCCTTGATGGCCTTGATGGTCTGGGCCTGCTTCGCGCCCATGGCGACCTGCGCCACGTACACGTACCCGTAGCTCATGGCGATTTCCGACAGCGACTTCTTCTTGACGTCCTTGCCGGCGGCAGCGAACTGCGCAACCTGTCCGATGTTGGACGCCTTCGACGCCTGCCCGCCGGTGTTGGAGTAGACCTCGGTGTCGAACACGAAGACGTTGACGTCCTCGCCGGACGCAAGCACGTGGTCGAGGCCGCCGAATCCGATGTCGTAGGCCCATCCGTCGCCGCCGAATATCCAGACCGACTTCTTGGTCAGGAACTCGCGGTTCTCGAGGATCGCGCAGGCAAGGCTGCCGGTCTCGGACTGGCCGCCCGCGGCCTTCTCGAGCTCGGCCGCGTACGCCTCGGAGGCCGCGACGCTGGCGTCCCCGTCGTCCTTGGCCTCGAGCCACGCCTTGGCCGCGTCGGCAAGCTCGGACGAGACGGCCCCCGTGAGAAGCTGCTGGGTGTCGGCGACGAGCTTGTTGCGCACGGCCTCGTGTCCCAGAAGCATGCCAAGCCCGTGCTCGGCGTTGTCCTCGAACAGCGAGTTGCTCCAGGCAGGGCCGTGCCCCTTCTTGTTCACGGCGTACGGCGAGGTGGCCGCGGGACCGCCCCAGATGGACGAGCATCCCGTGGCGTTGGCGACGTACATGCGGTCGCCGAAGAGCTGCGTGACCAGGCGCGCATACGACGTCTCGGCGCATCCCGCGCACGATCCGGAGAACTCGAGCAGCGGCTGGCAGAACTGGCTTCCCTTCACGGTGGCGTCCTGGAGCTGCGGCTTGTCGCTCACGTTCTCCACGCACCAGTCGAACACCGGCTGCTTCGCAGCCTCCTGGTCGATGGGCGCCATGACCAGCGAATCGGTCGGGCAGGTGCCGACGCACAGGTGACATCCCATGCAGTCGAGCTGCGAGACCGCCAGGGTGTACTTCAGGCCCTCGGCGGCCTTGCCCTTGGCGTCGAGCAGCGGCATGCCCTCGGGCGCATTGGCACACTCGGCCTCGTCGAGCGCGAACGGGCGGATGGTGGCGTGCGGGCACACGAAGGAGCACTGGTTGCACTGGATGCACGTCTCTGGGTTCCACACGGGCACGCTTGCGGCGACGCCACGCTTCTCGAAGGCTGACGCGCCCTGTTCGAACTGGCCGTCCACGTGGTCGACGAACGCGGAGACCGGCAGGGAGTCGCCGTCCATGCGGCTGACGGGCTGCATTATCCCCTTGACCATCTTCACCAGCGCGGGGCTGCCCTCGAGATGGACCTCCTGCACGTCCTCTCCGGCATCGACCCATTCGTCGGTGACGTCCACCTGCACGGCCGCCGAGATGCCCGCGTCGATGGCGCGGAAGTTCATGTCGACGACCTCCTGGCCCTTCTTCATGTAGGACTTCTCGGCAGCGT
>CAQLOA010000123.1 GCA_948829205.1 uncultured Eggerthellaceae bacterium | reverse complement strand
GGATGTGCGAGAACGCCTCGTATTCCCCATGGATGTCCGAGGCGAAGAACTCGGTGCCCTTGGGGAGGCTTGTTATGGCCGTTAGGTTGATGATCTCGGTCGCTGCGTCCTCGCTCGTGGGGAACGACCTCGACAGGAGCTCGAGGTAGCGCTTTTCGGCTGCATCCATGGCGGCCCTCCTGAAACTAGTCGGCCAAAAGGCCCTTGAGCGACATGTACTTCCGAAGGCTCTTGTCCCACGGCGGAAGGTCGGCGCCGGCGATTTCGAGCATCATGCTCTCGAGAACCAGGTTCTCGGCCGTGGCAGGGTCGGTGACGGGAACCAGCACCGCGTCGGGGTCGTAGCCCGCAAGCTCGAGGATCTTGTAGGCGAAGTCGTAGCGGCTGGCCTTGCCCTTTGGGGTGATGTGGTACGTGCCCTTCGCGCCCCGCTCGAGCATCTTCAGGAGGTAGTACATGTAGAAGCCGACGCTGGTCGGCGCCGCGAACTGGTCGGTGCGCGCCTCGTAGGTTCCGCCCGACTTGGCCGCCTCCATCACCTCCCCAAAGCGTCCGCTTTCGGCCTGGTACAGCCACGAGGTGCGCACGATGAGGTGGTCGGACGTCGTGGCGCGCACCATGGTCTCGCCTGCCAGCTTCGACTTGCCGTAAGGGGTGTCGGGGTGCGGCTGGTCGAACTCGTTCGCCAGCTCGTCGCGGCCGAGGTCGTACACGTCGTCGGTGGACACCTGCACTATGGTGGCGCCGACGGTGTTCGCCACCACGGCCATGTTGCGCGCTCCCAGCGCATTCACCTCGTAGGCCTTGGCCTTGGTGTCAAGCGTGGTGGCGTCGCGCCGGATTCCTGCGCAGTTCACTATGATGGAGGGCTGGACCTCCTCAGCGAACGCCTCGAGGCGTTCCGGCTCGGTGACGGACAGCTCGGCGTCCGTGCCGACCACCGCATATCCGGCCTGCTCGAGGCCCTTGGTCATGACCGTGCCGACGAACCCTTCGTTGCCGGTGACCCATACGACTTTCCCATTGCTCATCGTTCGCTCTTTTCTGCGTCGTTGCCCGCAAGGGCGTCTCCACTGGCTTTCGATTCGGCACGCCCGTCATGTTCGGCCTGCGCTTCGACGGCTGCCATGACGGCCATCTGCTCCTCGGGGCCGACCGGGAAGACGAGGTCTTCCCCGGACATGTCGCCGATGCCGATCACGTCCTCGCCGCCTGCAGGAACGGCAACGTCTTGAGCGCTGGCCGCCGCGACAGGCTGCGCCCCCTTGCGCTTGAACACCATCCACTGGATGAAGCAGATGCCGAACACGACGACGAGGCCCACGACGTCGGAGGCAGACCCGGGAATCATCATCCCCAGGCCGCCGGCCACCAGCACGAGCCTAAGCAGCGGGTTCACGCGCCGCTTGAAGAAAAAGCCGTTCAGCGCCACGGCGATTCCGAACAGGCCGAGCAGCGCCGTGAACGTGTTCAGTCCGACCGTCAATGCGTTCACGTCTCCCACCAGCAGCAACGTGGGGTTGAACGCGAAGATGTAAGGCACGATGAACGCAGCGATGGCCAGCTTCGACGCGTTGACCGCCGTGGTCATGGGCTTCGACTTCGCAATGGCCGATGCCGCATAGGCCGCCAGCGCCACAGGCGGCGTGATGTCGGCCACTATGCCGAAGTAGAACACGAAGAAGTGCGCGCAAATCGGGTCGATGCCCAGCTGCATCAGGATGGGCGCGCAAGTGGACGCCATGATGCAGTAGTTCGCAGTGGTGGGAACGCCCATGCCCAGGATGATGCAGCAGATCATCGTGAACACGAGCCCGATGATGATCATGTCGCCTGCGGCCATGACTATGACGTTGATGATGGTGGAGGCCAGGCCCGTCACGGTGATGGACCCGGCGATCAGGCCCGCCATGGCGCACGCCACGGCGACGGATATGGCGTTCTTGGCCCCGGCCGCGAACGCGTCGATGGCCGTGAACAGCGCGACCTGGCAGGTCTCGAAGAACACGTGGCCGAACGACTCGCCCTCGTTGCGCTCCTTCCAGTTGGTGAACAGGAAGTTGATGAAGCCGATGACGAAGGCGCCCAGGATGGAGATGGCGGCCGACACGGCCATGGTGCGGGCGCCAGAGGCGACGAGCCACACCAGCAGCACCAGCGGAAGCACCAGGTAGCAGTTCTTGAGGAGATACACGCCCGTGGGCAGCTCTTCCTTGGACATGCCCTTCAGCCCCAGCTTCTTGGCCTCCAGGTGCACGGCGATGAAGATGCCTGCGAAGTACAGCAGGGCCGGGATGATGGCCTTCGCGGCCACCTCGATGTAGGGAATGCCCATGTACTCGGCCATGAGGAACGCCGCGGCGCCCATGATGGGAGGCATGATCTGGCCGCCTGTGGAAGACGCGGCCTCGACTGCTCCCGCGAACGCAGGCTTGTACCCCGTCTTCTTCATCATGGGGATGGTGACCGAGCCGGTGGTCACGGTGTTGCCCACCGAAGACCCCGACACCATGCCGCACAGCGCCGACGCGATGACGGCGACCTTGGCCGCTCCTCCGCTGGACCATCCCGCTATCCGGTTGGCCAGCGAGATGAAGAAGTTGGATATTCCGGTGCGTTCCAGGAAGGCGCCGAAGATGATGAACAGCACGATGTAGGTGTAGCAGACGTTGGTGGGCGTGCCGATCACGCCGCTTGTGGTGTAGAACAGCTTCTGCACCACCTTGCGCAGCGACGAGTACACGTCCGCCGACGACGAGGACGTCATCTGCCAGTAGAAGGCGTAGATCACCAGGCATCCCGCGACCACGATGATCGGCAGGCCCACGCAGCGCCGGCAGAGCTCGACGAGCACCGCTATGCCCACGATTCCCAGCGCCACGTGCAAGGGCTCGATGCGAGCGCCCATCATCAGGATGTCGGTGACGTTGAACGCGAAGTACATGAACGACGCGAAGCCAGCCAGCATCAGCACGATGTCGTACCACGGGATGCTGTTCACCTTGTGGTTGGTCTTGCGGGCCGGGTACATCATGTACCCGATGACGATGACGAAGGCCAAAAAGCGCGCCAAGCGCGCTTCGGCCTGTTCCGTGGAAAGAAGCGTCATAAGCAGGCAATAGACCGAGAAGGCCACCATGAGGCCGGTGACGACGATCTTGGGTATACCCTCCCATATGCGCGTGTTCGACTCCTTGTCGTACTTGCGCATGACCTCGTCGGCGTCGATCGAGGGCGGAACGGCGTCGGAATAGTCGCCGAACTCCTGGTCGTTGGCCAGCACCTCTTCGGGCGTGGCCTCCTTGGTCTTTCGCTTGAAAAGTTTCCCCATTCTGTCCCCTATGGTTCTTGTAAACGCAAAAGGGCTGCAGCGGACGAATCCTCTGCAGCCCTTGGGCCAAACGCTTGGCCGCGCCCGGTGCGCGGCCGGATCATGGTCTGACTATTCGGAGTCTACAGTGATGTCCTGCTCCTGGTAGTACTTCGCAGCGCCAGGATGGTACGGCACGGAGGTGATGGCCGCAGCGTCCTCGAGCACCAGCTCGTCGTACTTGGCATGGGCGTCGGAGTTGTTGTCCTTGCCGTCGAACAGCGACTTGGTGAGGTTGTAGACGACGTCCTCGGACACGCTGTTGTTGACGATGATGACCGCTCCGACGGAAACCGTGGTGACGGGGCCTTCGGTGCCGTAGGTGTCGGCCGGGATGACGGCCTCGCTGTAGTAGGGGTTGCTCTGCAGCAGCTGGTCGATGTGCTGCTGGTCGAGCGACACGAGGTAGGTCTCCTTGGTGGTGGACAGGTCGGTGATGGCGGTGGTGGGAGCACCGGCGACGATGAACGCCGCGTCGATCTTGCCGTCCTTCAGGGAGTCGGCGGAATCGCCGAAGCTCTGGTAGACGGGGGTGAAGTCGGTGGAGCCGTCGGTCGTCAGCGTGATGCCGTAGACGCCCAGGATGTCAACCGCGTTGAAGTACACGCCGGAGTTGGCAGCGCCGACCGAGACGGTCTTGCCGCGCAGGTCCTCCACGGTCTTGATGTTGGGGTCGCAGGTGACGATCTGCACCTGCTCCTGGTAAAGGTCGGCAACCACCGAGAAGTCCTTGTAGGGAGCGCCCTCGAAGATGTTGGTGCCGTCGTAGGCGTAGGCCAGAACGTCGGACTGGCAGAAGGCGATGTCGGCGTCGCCGTCCTCAAGAGCCTCGATGTTGGCCTTGGAGCCGTTGCCGGAAAGAGCGGTGATGTCCAGGCCGTAGTCGCCGTTGGTGGCATACTGGCCGAGCACGTTGCCGTAGGCATAGTAGGTGCCGGATTCGCCGCCTGTGACGAAGCGCAGCTTCTCGCCGCCGGCCTGAGCCTGCGCGGATGCGCTGCTGGAGGCGCTGGAGCTGGAGCTGGCAGCACCGCCGCCGCAGCCGACGAGGGCTGCCGCCAGGACGCCCGCGCACGCCACGGCGATTATTGTCTTGATCTTCTTCATGCGTGATTCCTTCCTTGTCCGCCTGATTGGGAAACAGGCAACCGCTCCCGCATGGACGCGGGAACCCCTCCATTAAACGAATATGCCGCAAACCACGATTCTGGAACGTGCAGGCTAAACGTTTCGGGATATTTTAGCGTTTGATGGGGCATTTGGCTCAATCGTTGCTCAGAATGGCCCAACTTTTTCGAGAAGCGCGCCGTCAACCGGCGAAAACAGCAACGAAAGGAGTTGCCGGGAACGGACGAGCGCAGGTCAAGCCAAAGGAGCCGAGAAATCCACTCGGAAGGGGGGG
>CAQLOA010000122.1 GCA_948829205.1 uncultured Eggerthellaceae bacterium | reverse complement strand
GCGACTTCTACATGCCGGTCTACGCGCCTTCCACCGTCCAGGAGATGGCCGACCTGTGCTACGGCGCGTTCGACGTCGCCGACAAGTACCGCACCCCCGTGGTCATACTCGCCGACGGCATGCTCGGGCAGATGATGGAGCCCGTCGTGCTTCCCGAGCCCGTCGACCCGGTGTCGCTTCCTGCCAAGCCATGGGCCACGACGGGACACGGGGGCAAGCGCGCCCACACCGTGGTCAACTCGCTGTTCCTCGACTCCGAGGACAACGAGAGGCAGAACCGCGAACGCTTCCAGCGCTACGAGGCGATCAAGCGCGACGAGCAACGCGTCGAGACGTACAGGACCGAGGACGCGGACGTGGCCATCGTCGCCTTCGGGGCCTGCGCACGCATCGCGCGCAGCGCCGTGAACGAGGCCAGGGAGAAGGGCATGCGGGTCGGCCTGATACGTCCCATAACGCTTTGGCCCTACCCGGTTTCGGCCATAAAGGAATGCCTTGCGAAGGTGTTCCTCACGGTCGAGATGAACATGGGGCAGATGGTCGAGGACGTACGGCTTGCGGTCGAAGGGGCCGCGCCGGTCAAGTTCTTCGGACGCACCGGCGGAGTCATCCCGACGCCCGCGGAGGTCTTCGAAGAGGTCCGCAGGCTTTGCGAAGGGCTGGGTGAGTAGAATGGCCGCAAACGACAAGACCATGGTTTCCGAGCGCACTGGAAAGGAGATGAAGGTCGCGTTCTCGCGCCCCGAGTCGCTGCTTCCGGTGGTCACCAACTACTGCCCAGGATGCACGCACGGCATAGTGCAGAGGCTCGTCGCCGAATGCATGGACGAGATGGGCATCGAGGGCAAGACCGTGGGCGTCGCCCCGGTGGGATGCTCCGTCATGTGCTACGACTTCTTCTCGTGCGACATGATTGAGGCGTCGCACGGCCGTGCACCCGCCGTCGCCACGGCGGTCAAGCGCGTGCACCCCGACGACATGGTGTTCGCATACCAGGGCGACGGCGACCTTGCCTCCATCGGCATGGCCGAGACGGTGCATGCGGCCACGCGCGGAGAGAACATCACGGTCATCTTCATCAACAACGCCATCTACGGCATGACGGGAGGCCAGATGGCCCCCACGTCTCTTCCTCACCAGGTCACGCAGACGTCGCCCTACGGCCGCGACGCGCAGACCGCGGGGTATCCCATCAGGGTTTGCGAGCTCCTGTCGACGCTCGACGGCGTCGCCTACCTGGAAAGGGTCTGCACCGACTCGCCGAAGAACGTGCGCAAGGCGAAGAAGGCCATCCGCAAGGCGTTTGAGTACCAGGCCGAAGGCCGCGGGTACACGCTGATCGAGGTCGTGGCCACCTGCCCGACGAACTGGGGGATGGACCCGAACCAGGCCATGGAGTGGATGCGTGAGAACATGCTGCCGTACTATCCGCTGGGCGTGTACAAGGACGTCGTGGCCGAAGGGTTCGAAAACGCGGCCGAGGCGGCGTTCGACAGGGCCAAGGGATGCCCGATGGTGGCCAACTACGGCAAGGACGGTGAATAGCATGGGCAAGGAGCTCCAGATTGTCCTGGCCGGCTTCGGAGGGCAGGGCGTCCTCTTCGCCGGCAAGGTGATAGCGAACGCAGGCCTGATAGAAGGGCGCGAGCTGTCGTGGCTTCCGTCCTACGGCCCCGAGATGAGGGGAGGCACCGCGAACTGCTCGGTCACCCTCTCCGACGACCCGATCGGCTCGCCGCTGGTCACCACGCCAAACGCGCTTGTGGCCATGAACCAGCCTTCCTACGACAAGTTCGTGTCCGAGGTGGCCGACGGCGGCGTCATGGTGGTCGACTCCGACCTGGTTTCGGGAATCGAGGCCCCGGACGGCGTCGAGGTTTCTGCCATTCCGGCAACGAAGCTGTCGCAGGACGCAGGGCTTGACGGCCTGTCGAATATAGTCCTCATAGGAAAGCTCTGGGACATGACCGGGTTCTGTGACCGCGAGACGTTGGACGCGGCCATCGACAAGAGCGTTCCACCCAGCAAGGAATGGCTGAAGGAGAAGAACAAGCAGGCGCTGCAGATCGGCATAGACGCCTAGCCAGTGAACGGGCGGAGGTCCGCAATGCTCCCATACTTCAGGCGCTACAGCATCTACGTAAGCATCATCGCCATCGCGTTGCCTGTGGTGGTATCCACTGTGTGGCCGCTCGTCACCGGGCAGATGATGGCCGCCAGCATCACAGGCATGGTGGCGATGTTCGCCCTGTTCGTGCTGGGGCTGTTCGTCGGGTACGCTGTGTTCGGCAAGCGTGCCGACGCCGAGGCCGAGAAGTACCTTGCGAAGTACAACGACGACTGCGACCCCAAGGCGCTGGTGGACGAGGGCGCGAAACTCGCCTCGTCCATACGGTTCCCATGCGACCAGAGCGGTTCGTGGTTCATGGCGTACTACGCCCAGGCCTTGCTCGACCTTGGAGAGGTCGACAAGGCGAAGGAGGTCCTGTCGGGACTTCGGGCCAGCTTGCTGGCGGCCAAGAAGCCTGTCGTGAAGGTCGGCATACTGGCGAACCTGCTGCCGCTCGAGGAAAAGGCCGAAGGCCCGGCTGCGGCGCAGGCGCTCGCGCAGGAGGGCGTTAGGCTCTGCGGCGAGGTCCCTGGCGCGGGCGCGGCTCAGTTCCGCGAATTCTTCGAGAGCCAGCAGAAGGTGCTTCAGGCAGAGCTTTCCGACAACCCGGCAGACATCGCCAGGCTGTCTGCGTCCATCGTCGGCAACGACCGCTACCCCATGCGCATACGCGTCGAGTATGCATGGTGCGAGGCATCGGCGCAGTACAAGCTGGGCGACCTTGCGAAGGAGAAGGAGTGCCTGGAGTTCGTCGCCAGCCACGGCGGGAAGCTGGCCCTTGCCGCCAAGGCGAAGGAGCGCCTCGCCAAGCTGGGCTGAAGCGCGACGGGGGACGTTCGCTTCCCCGGCGCGCACGATGCGACAGCGTTTCTTTGCGAATCTCGGCATTTGCGGTTCCGCGCCGCGGTTTATACACTATGATGTGTCCATACCTTTAAAAGCGGTACAGAGAGACCGACAAGGGGCGAATACGGCTGCGACTTCTTCGGCCATCTCTGTATGCACTCACGAACGGAGGTGCGCATGGAGGGTTCCCAGTCGGCATTCGAATGCATGGGTGCGGACGACATCGAACGCGCGATGACCCGCATGGCCCATCAGATCCTCGAAGCCAACAAAGGTGCCGAAGGCCTTGCCTTGGTTGGCATCCTCACCAGGGGCGACGAGCTCGCCAAGAAGCTCAGGCAGCGCATATTCGACATAGAAGGCGTGGAGCTCCCGCTTGGCGCTCTAGACATCAGCTTCTATCGCGACGACTTCGCCACGCACTTCAGCCCCGAGGTGCATTCCACAAGGATTCCTTTCTCCATCGACGGCAAGACCGTCGTCCTGGTCGACGACGTGCTCTACACGGGACGCACCATAAGGGCGGCGCTCGACGCGCTGATGGACATCGGGCGCCCGAAGGCGGTGCAGCTTGCCGTACTGGTCGACCGCGGCCATCGCGAGCTTCCGATCCGCGCCGATTTCGTGGGGAAGAACGTGCCGTCGGCGGAGACGCAGAACGTGCGCCTGCTCCTCGAAGAGGTCGACGGCGTTCCGTCGGTCGTCGAGGTGTACGACATACCCGAAGGCGGCCGGGTGGGCTCGGCCCCGATTGGAAGGGAGGCGTGATGGCCAAGGACTTCCCGCACAAGAACCTCATCGACATCAGGGAGTACTCGCGTGACGACATCATGTTGATGCTCAAGACGGCGCAGCGCTTCAAGGAGGTCAACGAGAGGCGGATCAAGCAGGTGCCCACGCTTAAGGGCGCCACCATAGTCAACATGTTCAACGAGCCGTCGACGCGCACGCGCTCGTCTTTCGAGATAGCCGAGAAGCGCCTTTCCGCCAACAGCCTGAACTTCGGGGGAAGCTCCACCTCCACGGTGAAGGGGGAGAGCCTTTCCGACACGGTGGAGACGCTTTGCGCCTACAAGATCGACCTTATAGTCGTGCGAGACGCCCATGCAGGCGTTCCGCGCAAGATCGCCGACCTTTCCGGGGTTCCCGTCATCGACGCGGGAGACGGCAAGCACCAGCATCCCACGCAGGCCCTTCTCGACCTGTATTCGATATGGGAGCACGGATGCGACTTCGAGGGGCTCAACGTCGGCATCGTGGGCGACATCGCCCACTCGCGCGTCGCGGGTTCCCTCGTTCCTGCATTGAAGACCATGGGGTCCAACGTCGCCCTCATCGCGCCGCCCACCCTTCTTCCCGCACGCCCGGACGTGCTCGGCGCCGACGCCGTCACCAGCGACTTCGACTCCGTTCTGGGCGACCTCGACGTCGTCTACATGCTTCGCATACAGCGCGAACGTCTGGAAGGCGCGCCCTTCCCGTCGCTCCGGGAATACAACCAGCTGTTCGGCCTGACCAGGCAGCGCGACCCGCTCATGAAGCCCGACGCCATCGTGTGCCATCCCGGGCCCATAAACCGCGGTGTCGAGCTCGACTCCTTCATGGCCGACCATCCCAAACGCTCGATGATCCTAGACCAGGTGTATGCCGGAATCCTTGTCAGGATGGCCGCGCTCTACCTTTTGATAGGAGGTTCCAACGATGGCATTGATGCTTAGGAACGCCCGCTGCATCGACCCGCAGGTGGGCCTTGACGAGGTGTGCGACGTCCTCGTGCGCGACGGCGTGGTGGTGGAGGTGGGCCACGACCTCTCGATGCCCAAGGGGGTCGAGCGGGACCTGTCCGGGAAGGTGATGGTCCCAGGCCTCGTGGACATGCACGTCCATCTCCGCGACCC
>CAQLOA010000121.1 GCA_948829205.1 uncultured Eggerthellaceae bacterium | reverse complement strand
GAAGATGGAGGAGCCGCGGAGCAGGCAGACCAGCTCGATTTCCTCGCCGCGTTCGACCGCATCCGCGTAGTCGGCCGCGATCTGCCGGCCCAGCTCGTCGACGCGCTGGGCTATCTGCTCCTCGGAGAAGAGCACGCGCGTTATGTCGTCATGTACGGTAGGGCCATGCATGGATTCAGTGTAACACGTACGGAGAGGAAACTCCGCGCTCTCCGCAGGGCTCGGCTCCCGCGGCGTGCGTTTTGGCGGGAGTCAGAGGGGCGGTTCTTTTGACTCCAATTGAACGAAAAGCACGTCCCCTGTTCACGCTCCCCTTCTAATGGCTGCTAACCCTTCAGGTCGGGAAATTCGCGCAAAAGGCGTTCCACGGGAAGGCCGACTATGGTGTCGTAGGCGCCGTCGTAGTGGTCAACCAGCGCGGCGCCTTCCCCCTGTATGGCGTAGGCGCCGGCCTTGTCGAACGACTCGCCCTTGCGCAGGTAGTCGGCGATCTGCTCGTCGGTCAGCGGCTTGAACGTCACGCGGCTCATGTCGGCCAGCGTGCGGTACGCCAGCGACACGTCTTCCTGGTTGGGCGCGACCAGCATCCAGAGCGACACCGCCGTGACGACTTCGTGCGTCGTTCCGGAAAGGGCCTTCAGCATGCGCGTCCCGTCGTCGAAGCCGCGGGGCTTGCCGAATATCTCGCCGTCCTTCACGACCATGGTGTCCGCGCCTATGACGATGAAGTTGCCGACCGCCTGTTCGCCGAGGATTTCCTGCACCACAGCGCCGGCCTTCTGCTCGGCGAGCTTCTTGGCCGCCTCGACCGGGTCCATCAGCTGGTCCGGGTCGAGCGTCTCGTCGACGGGGGATGCGGGCGTCCGCACCGAGAACCTCACGCCCGCGTCCTGCAGAAGCTGGGCGCGCCTGGGGCTTCCGCTGGCCAACACCACCTGGAACTGCGGCGCGGCCTTAGAGCCCTCGCCGTCGGCCGCGTCCGTCGCAGCCGCGTCCTGTGTGGCCGCCTGCTGGTCGACGTTAGCGTCCTGCCTGCTTTCCTCTGTCATCTTCATCCCCGCTTCCTTCTGGCGCGGAAGGCCTGCATGGGCTCGACCCTCACGCCTTGCTTGTTCGCGCTTGCCGCCAGGTTGCCTTGTATGTTAGCGACATATCCGCCGCAAGGCACGCCGTCTTCGGCGAAGCCGCCGAGCACGGCAGCCACCGCCGCGGCGTCGACGCGCTCGCCTGCCCCAAGCATCGCCTGCAGGAGGCTGTGCACCACGCGCCGCTGCAGCGGGCGCTGGACTTGGCCGAACGAGGGCGCAAGGAGGAAGCCGTCCGCGAAGTCGTCGTACGAGGGCCCAGGCGATGCGTCGACGACGCGTCCTGCATCGCCCTCCTCGACGAGGGGCCGCACGTCCTTCCGCATGACGTCGCAGGCCATGCCGTCGAGCATGTCGTCCTCCTCGGCGATCAGGTTCATCGTCCGGGCCAGCGTGTCGTCGAGGCCCGGGTTCCATTCGCGCGCCTTGGGAACGATTTCGTGGCGCACGTAGGCGCGGAAGCGGTCGGTGTGCGCGTTCGTCGCGTCCTCGCGCCACAGCTCGGCGGCGCCTTGCGGGGTCTCGCTTTCCAGGTATGCGCGAAGGCCTTCGCGCGTGCAGTCGAGGAGCGGCCGTACGACGCGGCCGTTCTCGTAGAGCATGCCGCGGAAGCCGCCCGGCCCCGTGCCGACTATCGAACGCATGTAGAAGCTCTCGATGCGGTCGTCCACCGTGTGCGCCGTGACGATCTTCCCCTGGGCCAGCGGAATGGCTTCGTGCTGGCACATGGACATGACCGCCTCGGAGGCCGCGTTGTATCGCTCGCGCCTCGCCACCGCCTCGACGTTCTCCCTGGACCGGGCGGCTTCCCCGGCCACGTCCACCTCGCAGGAGAACAGAGGGATGCCCAGTTCGTCGGCCAGACGCGCCACGAACCGCGCGTCCTCGTCTGCGTCGCGCCCGCGAAGCTTGTGGTTCACGTGCAGCATGTCCAGCGCACCCAGCCACCCCTCGTCGCGCAGCCGCGCGGCAAGACGGGCCAGCGCCGTGGAGTCGGACCCGCCCGAGACCATCAGCAGCAGCGCGTCCCCTTCGCCGACGAGCGCGCGCTCGGCGATGGTTCGCTTCATTCGTTCGTAGACGTCCATGCGCTTCCTTCTTCCACTTGCCGCCGATCTGATGTTCGAGTCAAGGGGACGGTTCTGCTGACTCACAGAACCGTCCCCTTGACTCCATCTCGTCTCAGTCTTCCCGCGAGTCAACAGAACCGTCCCCTTGACTTTGGCTCCCGAACGCCCCCTTTCCAAACGACAGGCTTGCCACGCACTCGACGTGGTCGGTATGCGGGAACATGTCGACCGGCTGCACCGCGTCGAGGACATAGCCGGCGTCGGCAAGCCTGCGCACGTCGCGCACCTGGGTGCGCGGATTGCACGAGACGTAGACGATGCGGTCGGGGCGAAGGGATGCCGCAGCGTCCAGGAATTCGGGCGACGACCCCGTGCGCGGAGGGTCCATGAACAGCACGACGCGGCCCGAAGCCTTCCCCTCCACCGCCATACCCTTAAGGAAGTCGGACGCGTCGGCAACGACGAACTGCGCATCTTCGACGCCGTTGTGCAGGGCGTTCTTGCGCGCGTCGCGAATGGATGACTCGGCGCTGTCGACGCCAACGAGCGCGACTCCGCCCGCAAGGCTTGCAGCAACCAGCCCTATGGTGCCCGTTCCGCAGTAGGCGTCGACCACCGTGTCTCCGTCGCGCAGGCCCGCAAGCTGGACCGCGGACCTGTACAAGGCCTCGGTCTGCTGCGAGTTCACCTGATAGAACGACCCCGACGATATTCGGAAGCTAAGGCCGCACAAGGTGTCCAGTATGAAACCGGGACCGTACAGCACGCGCTCCCTGCCTCCGAGCACGACGTTGGTCTGCCGCGTGTTGACGTTCTGCACCACGGTGGTCACCTGCGGCACCCGCCGCACGAGCTCGCGGCAGAACGACTTCGAATGGGGGAACTCGTCGCCGTTAGTCACCAAAGTGACCAGCACCTCGCCGCTTTCGTGGCCCACGCGCACCACGGCATGGCGCAAGAACCCCCGCCCTGCGTCCTCGTCGTAGGGTTCGACGCCGTACCTGTTCATGATCGAGACGACCGCCCGGACCACCTTCTGCGCCACCTCGTTCTCGAGCAGGCAGCCTTCCGTGGGGACCACACGGTGCGTCCCCTTCGCGTACATGCCCGTGAGCACCTCGCGCCTGCCGCCTGGCCCCTTCCTTCCGGGAACGAACGGGGCTATGACCTTGTCGCGGTAATGGCGCGGGTCGTCCATGCCTAGGATGGGTCGGATCGACCCGGGTTCCGCGATGCCGGAATACAGCTCGGCAACCATGGCGTCCTTCGATGCAAGCTGTTCCCTATACGGGACATCCAGCAAGGCACAGCCTCCGCATCGCCCGAATACTGTACAATTTTGCGCGTCTTTCATAGGCAAAGTATAACCTCTACGGAAGCGAGGCATTCATGGCGAAGGCCGACGACTCCAGGGCGGCAGGCCGAAAGGCCGCGAAGCCGAAAACCGGCGAGCGCAAGGCCGCAATGCCAAAGGACGACGCAATCAAGGCGGCATCCCCGAAAACCGGCTCTAGCAAGACGGCGAAGCCCCGCATCCTCTTCCTGTGCCGGATCCTTGCCGAAGAGACCGACCCCGAGCACGGGCTGTCGCTCCCCCAGATCCAGGACAAGCTTGCCGAGCACGGCATATCGTGCGAGCGCAAGGCCCTCTACCGCGACTTCGACGCGCTGGACGCCGCTGGCGTGAAGGTTGGCAGGCTGCACACGCGCCCGGTGGCCTACTATCTGGAATCGCGTCCGTTCGACCCGGCACAGCTCATGCTTCTGGCCGATGCCGTGCAAACCTCGCGATCGATCACGAAGAGCAACTCGACCGCGCTCATACGCAGGCTGAAGAAGCTGGCATCGAAGAGCCAGGCCAAATCGATAGACGCGCGCGTCCACGTGTCGGGCCGCGTGAAGATGCAGAACGAGAGCATCTTCCGCACGCTCGACCTGGTGCAGCGCGCCATTGCGGAAAGGCGCGACATATCGTTCGGCTACATGCGCTACGACGCCGAAAAGCGGCTCCGCGACGTCCCCTCCCACGACGGGAAGGACCGCGTGAAGACCCCCTTGCACCTCGTCTACAGCAACGACAACTACTACATGCTTGCATACGACGACGAGGCGCCCGACCACATCAGGGTCTACCGCGCCGACAGGATGCGCAACATCCTGGTGCTTGGCAAGTCAGACAGGTCGCACAGGCTCGAACCGGGGTTCGACATAGCGGCCTACGAGAAGCAGTCTGTCGACATGTACGGAGGACGCCCGCAGCTGATGAAGCTGCACGTGGCCGAGGATTTGGTGGGCAACGTGATCGACATGTTCGGAGCGGACGACGTGGAATGCTCGGAGGCGTCGGGCGTGCGGGAGCTTGCGGACAGCGACGCCAGCCCTTCCGGCGCAGGCGACCACAACGCCGCCGAGAAAGGCGCCCTGGGCCCGGCCAGTCGCCGCTGGGCGGTCATGCGCGTGAAGGCCGCGCCAAGCGCCACGTTCTTCGGCCGCATCGCGCAGTTCGGAGGCGATGTGCGCATCGTGCATCCGAAAAGCGCCGCCCAAGCCTACGAAGAGCATCTGGAAAGGGCGCTGGCGGCGCAGCGGCTCTAAGCTCGGCCCCCATTGCCAAGTTTCAGGCCCCCTGTGGACAAAAATTGCGGAAATCTGCGTCTATGTGGATTCCTGCAATGTCTGGCCATCGTCAGACGAAAGACTCGGACTAAGAAACCCCAGGTAGAAGCG
>CAQLOA010000120.1 GCA_948829205.1 uncultured Eggerthellaceae bacterium | reverse complement strand
GCCCTCAAGGACTCCGACAAGCTTTCCCGCATCGCCAAGGTCGAGCAGCTTAAGGACTCCGTCAAGCAGAACGACTTCACCGAGGAGGAGCGCAGCGTCTGGGGGTCCGACATCGCCGCCGAGCTGAAGGCCCTCGAGAAGCGCGCGATGCGCAAGATGATCATCGAGACGGGCGAGCGCGTGGACGGACGCACTCCCACCGAGGTCAGGCCGCTGCATATCGTTCCCGGCTATCTGCCCCGTGTGCACGGCTCGGGGCTGTTCCAGCGCGGTCAGACGCAGGCGCTTTCCGTCTGCACGCTGGGCATGCTCAACGAGTGGCAGCGCCTCGACACCATCTGGCCCGAAGAGGGCAAGCGCTACATGCACCAGTACAACTTCCCGCCCTACTGCACCGGCGAGACCGGACGCATGGGCGCCCCCAAGCGCCGCGAGGTCGGCCATGGCGCCCTTGCCGAGCGCGCCATCGTCCCGGTGCTTCCCAGCGAGGACGACTTCCCCTACGCAATCCGCGTCGTCTCCGAGATCCTGGAATCCAACGGCTCGTCCTCGATGGCGTCCACCTGCGGCTCCACGCTTGCGCTCATGGACGCCGGCGTGCCGATATCGGCACCCGTGTCCGGCGTGGCCATGGGACTGATCAAGGAAGGCGACGACGTCGTGATCCTGACCGACATCCAGGGCCTCGAGGACTTCCTTGGCGACATGGACTTCAAGGTGTGCGGCACCGCCGACGGCATCACCGCCCTCCAGATGGACAACAAGGCCAAGGGCCTGTCCGTCGACATCCTCGCCAAGGCGCTCAAGCAGGCCAAGGAGGGAAGGGCCTTCATCCTGGACGCCATGCTCGAGACCATCGACGCTCCGCGCGACCGCGTCAAGGACACCGCCCCCCGCATCGAGACCATCCACATCCCGGTCGACAAGATCCGCGACGTGATCGGGTCTGGCGGAAAGGTGGTGCGCGGCATCCAGGAGGAGACCGGGGCCACCATCGACATCCAGGAGGACGGAACGATCCACATCGGAGCCGTCGAGGCCGCCGCAGGCGACGCCGCGAAGGCCGCCATACTTGGAATCGTCAAGGAGCCCGAAGTGGGCGAGGAGTACGAGGGGGAGGTCGTCGGAATCAAGGACTTCGGCGCCTTCGTCAAGCTCACCCCGGCCAAGGACGGGCTGCTGCACATATCCCGCGTGGCGAACGGCCGCGTCGCATCCGTCGAGGACGTCCTGTCGCTCGGCGACGTCGTGAAGGTCAAGGTGCTGGAGGTCGACCCCAAGACCGGCAAGATCTCCCTAGACCGCATCGACAAACCCGACGCCCCGGCGTCCTCCGGCAAGGGAGACGGCGAGCGTCGCAGCCATGGTGGACATGAGGGCCGTGACGGCCGCAAGCAGGGATCGGACGGCCGCCAGCACCGCACGCCCCGCAGGTCGCATCAGGCTTAATCATGATAAAAGTAGCGGTATCGGGATATCTGGGGCGCATGGGTTCGGCGGTCGTGTCCGCCGTCGAAGCCGCAGACGACATGCAGGTGGTTTGCGGCATCGACCCCAATGCGCCTGCCCGGGCGCAGGATGCGCCCTTTCCGGCGTTTCCCACGGTGGCTGTGGCGCTTGACGCCGTAGACGCGGACGTGCTGGTCGACTTCACTCAGCCCGATGCCGTTGCCGCGAACGTGGAGGCCGCCCTAGAGCGTGGAGTGGACTGCGTGGTCGGTACCACGGGCCTTTCCATGGGGCAGCTCGAGGCGCTGGCCGCGAAGGCCCCGGACGGCACGTGCCTGTTCTATGCGCCGAACTTCACCATCGGCGCCGTGCTCATGATGCATTTCGCAAGCGTCGCCGCGAAGTACTTCCCGCAGGCCGAGGTCATCGAGTACCACCACTGCAACAAGAAGGACTCTCCTTCGGGGACGGCCGTGAACACCGCAAGGCTTATCGCCGCATCCCGTGACGGGCTTCCTAGCGAAGCCCCGGGGCGCGAGACCGAGATGGACGGCTGCGAGGGCGCCCGCGGGGCGCTCGTTGACGGGATCCCCGTGCACTCGGTGCGCTCGATGGGCTTCGTCGCAAACCAGCAGGTCATCTTCGGTTCCATGGGGCAGACGCTCTCCATATCGCATGAGTCGTGGGACCGCGAGTCGTACATGCCCGGCGTCCTTCTGGCGGCAAGGTCTGTCGGCAGCCGCAGCGGACTCGTCGTCGGGCTCGACAAGCTCATGCCCGACCTCTGCTAGCCCTACACGGCCGAATGCGCCCCGGCCCGCTTCTGTGCATTCCTTGCGGATGTGGCGGGGAGGGGGCGTTCATATTATAATTGCGAACAGAGTTCCGCATCCAATCGCAGCAAACAAGGAGCACAGATGCCATCCACAAACCCGCGCTTCGGGCGACTCATAACGGCCATGGTCACGCCTTTCGACTCCGAGGGAGAACTCGACCTCGAGCGCACCGGGCAGTTCGTCGACAGGCTGATCGTCGGGGGGAACGACGCGTTGGTGGTCAACGGAACCACGGGCGAGTCCCCGACCGTCTTCTATCCCAACAAGATTGAGCTCTTCAAGGAGGCCGTGTCGGCCTCGGGCGGAAGGGTTCCGATCATCGCCAACGTCGGAGACAACTGCACGGCCGACACCGTCAGCTTCGCGAAGGAGGTTTCGAAGCTGGGCGTCGACGCCCTCATGTGCGTCGTGCCGTACTACAACAAGCCTCCGCAGCAAGGGCTGCGCAGGCACTTCTCCGCCATCGCGGCGGCGGTGGACCTTCCCGTGGTCCTCTACAACATACCCGGCCGCTGCGTCATCAACATGCAGGCCGAAACGACGCTCGCGTTGGCCAGGGAATGCGACAACATCGTGGCCATCAAGGAGGCGTCGGGCGACATGCGCCAGATCGAGCAGATAATCGCCCAGGCGCCTGACGGCTTCGAGGTGATATCGGGCGACGACTCCGCAACGCTCCCCATAATGAGGCTGGGTGGCACGGGCGTCATATCCACGACGGGCAACGTCGCCCCCGAGCGGATGAAGGAAATCGTGGACCTCTGCGCCGAAGGCTCGTGGGATGCGGCGCAGGAGGCCAACGAGAGGCTCATGCCTCTCATGAACGGGCTGTTCGAAACGGCGAACCCCATTCTCGTAAAGGAGGCCCTGAAGCTTGCGGGATTCCCCGTGGGCGGAGTCAGGCTTCCACTGATCGACGCGACCCCGCAGCAATCCGAAAGGCTGAAGTCCATCATGCAGGAGGTCGGGGTCATCTAGACCGACAAGGAAGAAATCCAATGCAAAACCAAGACCAACGTGCCAAGGGCACGCGATCCGAGGCGGCAGGCAAAGGCAAGTCCGCCTCACAGAACGAAGGAAAGCAGTCCCAAAGGAACCAGAACCAGAAGAACGGCCAACAGAAGGGCCAGGGACAAAAGCAGGGAAACGGCCAGCGCAAGAAGAAGACGAGCTCCTACAAGCACGTCGACTACGACAGGCAGCGCCCGCATCTTACGCGCGACTCCGATCAAGGGCCCTCGCGCAGAAGGCGCAAGGGGGAGCGCCGCGAGTTCGACTCCCGCAACAAGGACGCCAGCGCGAAGCTCGAGATAATCCCCTTGGGCGGACTCGACGCCATCGGCAAGAACATGACGGCCTTCGAGTGCAAAGGCGACATGGTGCTCGACGACGCGGGCCTGATGTTCCCCGACGACGACCATCCGGGCATCGACCTCATACTTCCCGACTACACCTACGTCCTCGAGAATGCCGACAAGCTGCGCGGGATCATCGTCACGCACGGACACGAGGACCACACGGGCGCCCTTCCGTACCTGATGAAGGACCTCGACCGCCAGGTGCCCATCTACGCGACAAAGCTCACGCTCGGGCTCATAGAGGGCAAGTTCGCCGAGCACAAGGTGCGCAACGCCAAGCTGGTGGAGGTGAAGTCCGGCGACACCATCAAGCTGGGGTGCATGAAGGCGACGTTCTTCTCGGTCAACCACTCAATCCCCGGCGCCTTGGGCGTGTTCATCGAGAGCCCGGCGGGCAACGTGTTGCACATGGGCGACTTCAAGCTCGACCAGACGCCGATAGACGGCGTCACCACCGACTTCGCGGCGCTTGCGCGGTTCGGCGAGCAGGGGGTCGACCTCATGATGAGCGACTCCACCAACGCCACGAACCCCAACTTCACGCCTTCCGAGGCCGAGGTCGGCAAGGCGCTCAGACAGATAATCTCGCAGGCCAAGGGGCGCGTGATAATCGCCTCGTTCGCCAGCCATATCCACCGCATGCAGCAGATATGCGACGCGGCCGTGGCCGCGGGCCGCAAGGTCGTCGTCACGGGGCGGTCGATGATCCAGAACACCGACATCGCCAGGAAGCTGGGGTACCTGGACATATCCGACTCCGACCTGATCGACGCCTACGAGCTTTCCGGCACCCCGCCCGAGAACGTCGTCATCATGTGCACTGGCTCGCAAGGCGAGCCGCTCTCGGCGCTCGCGCGCATAGCGAACGGCGAGCACAAGACCATCGACATCGAGAAGGGCGACACCGTCATCATCTCCGCCACGCCCGTGCCCGGCAACGAGAAGGCCGTCACGCGCGTGGTCAACTCGCTCGCCAAGATAGGCGTCGACATCTTCGACAAGAAGCGCGCCCAGGTCCACGTCTCAGGCCATGCCGGGGCGGAGGAGCTCAAGCTCGTGCTCAGCATCGTGAAGCCCAGGGCCTTCCTTCCCGTGCACGGCGAGGTGCAGCATCTTCGCGCCCATGCCGAGCTCGCCGAGGCCACGGGCGTGCCCGAGGAGAACATCTTCATTCTGGAGAACGGCGACTCCCTGGTGCTGTCCAGCAAGGGAATAGAGCGCGGCGAGGGCGTCCAGAGCGGAATCATCTACGTCGACGGCCTGTCCGTGGGAGACACGTCCCAGGAC
>CAQLOA010000119.1 GCA_948829205.1 uncultured Eggerthellaceae bacterium | reverse complement strand
GTATTGGAACATGCGCCGGATATCCTCCATGCGTCCGATCAGCCATATGTAGAAGATGAACACCGCGACTCGCAGCACGCCGTCCACGACGTTCCACAGCACCATGTTCGAATCGTACTCGCCCACTATCAGGTTGGTGACGACCGCCGGAACTACCAGGAACAGAGCAACCCCCAGGACGACGCCCATTACCATGGAAACCGCCATGGCACCCTTGCCAAGTCCGCCTTCGCCTTCCTCGAAGTCCTCGACCATCTCCGCGGCCTCGCATTCCGACCTCTCCTCGGCATCCTCGTCGCCAAACGCGTGCTCTCCGGCGATTTCCAGCGCCTTGAAGCCCAGCGCCAGCGACTCGACCAGCGCGACGCACCCGCGCACGAGAGGCCACGACATCCAGGCGTGCCTCTTCTTGCCCGATGCCAGGTCGTGTTCCTCGATGTAGATGTTCCCATCAGGCTCACGAACGGCGACTGCCCAGTTGTACTTGCCGCGCATCATGATGCCTTCCAGCAGCGCCTGGCCGCCCACGTGGGTCTTAAGCTCGCCGTCCTCGGCGAAGGCGCGCTTCAGGTCGCTTTGGCCTCTTTCCCCGCGCTCCGGCGCGTTCGCGGCCGTCACTCGCGCACGACCTTCTCGTAGGGCGTGCCGCACGTCATCTTCCCCTCGGGGCACGCGCCGCGCACGCACGAGGCGCCGGCGTCCATGAACACGTAAGGGGCGGTGGGCCTCACCAATTCCAGCATCCTCAGCGCCAGCTCGCGGATCTCCCACTGCGCGCGGTTGCAGCAGCGCAGCTCGAAGAAGTGCAGAAGCTCGCGCACGTTCATTGTGACCACGATCTTCGTCTCGGCGGCATTCGGCAGAACGAAGCGCGCATCCTCGGCCGGAATGCCCAGCTCCATCAGCGAGGCGTATGCCTGCTCGGCGGCGGCCATGGCCTCGTCGAACACGGCGGATGCCTCGGCCGACGCCTCGACGCTGCCGGGCTTGACCACTTCTATGCCGTCCTTGAACTTGACGTAGCGCTGCGACTGCTGGTTGAAGCTGGCGAGCCTGTGGCGCACCAGCTGGTGCGTGAGCGCGCGCGACACGCCGTCGACGGCGAACGTGTAGCTGGCGTGCTCAAGCGTCGAGAAGTGTCCGCTGGCCATGATGGTGGACAGCACCGAGCGCACGCGCTCCTCGGGCATGGTCTCCATAAGCTCGGACGCGCCAACCGGTGCGTAGCACAGGCGCGCCGCGGTGGCTATTGCGCGCTCGGGGTCGGGCGTGTGGTACAACAGTTCGACTTGCATGGTGAACTCCTGATTACGGTTGGGATACGAACTCCGAAATTCTTGCAATAAAGTATAGACTCTTTCGATGGAGAAAGGATGTCATGGGCTTCACACCGGAACTCACCACCAGGGACTGGAACGCCGAATGGGTCGGGCTGCAGAAGGCCCGACGCGCCGCCGACGACTCCAGCCAATGGGACGAGCGCGCAAAGACCTACCACAAGGCGACCATGCCTCCCTCGCCGTACGCCCGCGACTTCATCGACTACGCCCAGCTGGAGCCCGGCGACACCGTGTTCGACATGGGGTGCGGCACGGGGGCCATAAGCATACCTGTCGCCGCCGCAGGTCACCAGGTGCTGGCCTGCGACTTCAGCGAAGGCATGCTGCAGGTGCTTCGCGGAGAGGCGGAAAAGCTCGGGGTCGGCGTCGAGACGAAGCTTCTCAGCTGGTCGGACGACTGGGAGGCGAAGGGCGTTGGCCCTGGAAGCTTCGACGTGGCCTGCGCATCGCGCTCCATCGCCACCACCGACCTGCGCGCGTCGCTCAAGAAGCTGTCGGGCGTGGCCCGCAGACGTTGCGCGGTCACTCTGCCGGTAGGGTCGTCGCCGCGCGTCGACGAGGCGATAATGTCCGCCATCGGGCTGCAAAGGCAGCTTGGAAGGGACTACGTCTATGCCTTCATGATCCTGGTGGAGATGGGCATGCGCCCCGAGGTGCGCTACATAGCAAGCACTCGCCACGACACCTTCGAAGACGGGCAGGAGGCCTACGAGTCGCTTCGGCGCATGGTTGTTGATGCCGCCGGACCCATGGTGCCCGAACACGAGGTGGAGTGCGCGCTTGACGCGCTGCGCACATGGGTGGCACAGAACCTCGTGGCGAACCCCGACGCCGGAAAGACCAACCAGTTCGGCGAGGTCGAGAAGGCGCTGCGGCTGAAAGAGCCCCGAAAGGTCACTTGGGCCCACATCGCATGGAACGTGTAGGCGCGCAACGAACGACAACCGACGCAAGCATTCGAACAAGGAGGACGCAATGGCCGACATCAAGACAGAGCTCGCAACCTACGGGATCGACTACGACGAAGCGATGGAGCGCATGGGAGGCAGCGCCGACTTCTACGAGAAGCTGGCGATGAAGTACCTCAACGACACCCACTACGTCGACCTCGTCGCCGCGATGGAGGCCAAGGACTTCAGCGAGGCCTACGAGGCTGCACACGCGCTCAAGGGCGTTTCCGGGAACCTGTCGATGACCGACCTGTTCAAGGCGTCGGCCGCGGTCTCCGACGCGCTGTACCAAGGCGAGTACCAGGCTGCCGAAACCCTCATGCCACAGGTTGCGAGCACGCACGAGAAGGTGGTCGAGGGCCTGGAGAAGTGGCAGAACGGCGAGCTGTAGTCCGCTAGGCCTAGGTTGTAGAATGTCATCCTGACCATTCGCAACTTTCAAGGAGCTGAATTCTTCATGGCTAACAAAGGCTTGGGCAAGCCCGCTTCGGACACCTGCGTGCTTGTGACGGGTGGCGCGGGGTTCATCGGCACGCACACCGTTCTGGAACTTCTAGACCGCGGCTACAACGTCGTGGTGGTCGACAACCTGTACAACTCGAAGCCCGAGGCCATCAGGCGCGTGCGGAAGATCGCCGGGCTTGCCGAGGACGACCCGCGCCTCGTGTTCGTAGAGGCCGACATCATCGACCGCGACGCCATGGACAAGGCCTTCGCCGTGCACGACATAGACGCCATAATCCACTTCGCAGGATACAAGGCCGTGGGCGAGTCGGTGCAGAAGCCGCTCGAGTACTACTGGAACAACGTCGCAGGCACGCTGGCGCTCATGGATGTCGCGCGCGACCACGGCGTGAAGAACGTCATCTTCTCGTCCAGCGCCACCGTGTACGGCGAGCCCGACAGCGTGCCGCTGACCGAGTCGTCCCCCAAGCACGACGCCACGAACCCGTACGGCTGGACGAAGAGCATGCTCGAGCAGATCCTGACCGACCTGTACGTCGGCGACAACGAGTGGAACGTGGTGCTGCTCCGGTATTTCAATCCCATCGGCGCGCACGAAAGCGGACTGATCGGCGAGGACCCGAAGGGCATCCCCAACAACCTGCTGCCCTACGTGGCCCAGGTGGCGGTCGGGAAGCTTCCTGCAGTCGGGGTTTTTGGCGACGACTACGACACGCCCGACGGCACGGGCGTGCGCGACTACATCCACGTGGTCGACCTCGCGCGGGGACACGTGGCGGCGCTGGACTGGATGGCCGGGCGCGTGGGAACCGGCGAGGCGCACGACGCGGCCTCGATTCCTGGCGCGCAGGCAGAAGACGGCACGCGTTCGGGCGTAGGCGTATTCAACCTGGGAACGGGCAGGGGCACGAGCGTGCTCGAAGTCATATCCGCGTTCGAGAAGGCGTGCGGCAAGCCCATCCCGTACGAAATCAAACCGCGCCGCGACGGCGACATAGCCACCAACTTCGCCGATGCGGCCAAGGCCCGCGACGAACTCGGATGGGTGGCGCGCTACGACATCGACCGCATGTGCGAGGACGTCTGGCGCTGGCAGTCCTCCAATCCCGACGGTTACGGAGACTAGCGGACGCAAAGGTAATAGCGGTCGGGGCATCGTCATGCGTTGTTGAACGAAAAACACGTCCCCTGTTCAACCGTCCACAAAGAAGGCCAGCTATCCAGCTGGCCTTCTTGATGCATACGTCAAAGCGACTCTGCGGCACCTCCACCGGAGTCGGTTCCGCCTCCGGTCGAACCGCCGCCGGATTCGCCACCGGTGCCTCCTCCCGTGGAGCCCCCAGTGTCGCCACCGGTGCCCCCGCCGGTGCTGCCGCCCGTGCTGCCGCCGTCGGTCGAACCTCCGGCGTCGCCCGCACCACCAGCGTCTCCGTCGGCACCAGTTCCAGAATTGCCTCCCATGCCCGAACTGTTGCCGATTCCGCCTGTGCCCGTGTTGGGCTTCTTGGTGCCGCTGACGACCTCGTCGTCGTCAGCGAACAGAAGCGTGTTGGAAGTGTCGACCTTGTGGTCGGTGATGGCAGGCGCGGTCATGTTGGACGTTATCTCGCTGTAGTCGTCGCCGGCCTTGAACAGCTTCATCATCTCTTCCGTCTTGTCCTCGTCGTTGATGACGAACGAGATGCCGTTGATCGACTGGGTGTAGGAAGGAAGCATTGCGTTGTACATCGTTGTCTCGTCAGAGTCGGCGAACTGTTGCGCCAGCCCGATTAGGTCGATGACGCCGATGTCGGTGGTCACGCAGCCTGCGGCAGCCTGCACAACCGTGGGTATGTTGGTTATCGGAGTGGCCAGAACCTCATCGACTATGGCCTCGATCAGCTTGCGCTGGTTGCTGGTGCGAACGAAGTCGCCCTGGGCATAGTCGCGGTTGCGCGCGAACGTAAGCGCCTCTCCGCCGTTGAGGCGCTGCGTGCCCTCCTCGATGACGTAGTGGTTGCCGTCGCCGTCATCGCACTTCCTGTTGTCGATCTTCTCGTCCACCTCAACGGTGACGCCTCCGACGGCGTTGACGAGCTCCTTCAAGTCTGTGAAATTGACCTGCGCGTAATGCGATATCTCGACGTCCAGCAGGTCTTCGGTGGCCTCGATTACCCCGGGAACCTTCCCGAAGGCATATGC
>CAQLOA010000118.1:2197-4950 GCA_948829205.1 uncultured Eggerthellaceae bacterium | reverse complement strand
CGCCCGGTCATGCCGGGACGAAGCGCCGCCTCCACCTCCTCGTTCGCACGGCGCAGCGTCTCCCACGCGGAAAGCATCTCGCCTTCAGGCGCGCCCAGGAACACGGTGCGCGTCATATCGGAGCAGTACCCGGCCCGCTTGGCGCCGAAGTCCATGACGACGCACTCCCCCGCCTGAAGCGGCTTGTCGCTGACGATGGCATGCGGCGAGGCCCCGTTGGCACCCGACGCCACTATTGAAGGGAACGCCAGCGCGTCCGCCCCATGCGAGAGCATGAAGCCGTCGAGTTCCAGCTGAATCTCGCGCTCGGTGACGCCCGGCCGGATGAATTCGACGATATGGGCGAACGCCGCGTCTGTTACGGCCTGCGCCTCCTTCATGCGGCGAATCTCGTCGGCATCCTTAACGGCGCGCAGCTGCAGAATGACGTCGTGGGTTTCCAGAAGCTGAGGGAACGGAACTTTTGAACAGGGGACGTGTTTTTCGTTCAATCGTACATCTTGATGGGCATCGTCCTGGCCCTCTCGATTGAACGAAAGACACGTCCCCCGTTCAAAAGCTTTCCGCAACGCGCGATACTCGGAAAGAGGGATTGAATCCTCGATGGCAAGCGTCGCATCGCCCTCGCCCGCATCCACGCCAAGTTCGTCCCAGCGATTGCGGGCCCAGGCAGCCATGCCGACAACCTCGGAATCGACCTGGATCGGCGTGCCTTCCGCCTCGCGCTCCATAGCGGTCGCGTAGCGCGAATCGGTGTGCAGCCTTGCCGCGCCTTCGCCTGCGGGAACGAAGGCCGCATGCGCCCGTTCCTCGTCGAAGACGTCCTCGAACCCCGAAAGCCACTCTATGTTCGCCGTGTCGCGCACGTACATGGCGCGGGCGCCAAGCTCGCAAAGTCGCGCCTTCAGGCGCTCCAGCCTACAGGGAGAGAATGACATCTACGGCCTCCAGGTAGCCCTTCTTGCCATGGCCCGAGATCTTGGCCTCAACGACGCCGTCGAACACCGACACCTTGCGGAACTCCTCGCGCGAATCCACGTCGGATATGTGCACCTCCACCACCGGCACGTCGATTGCGGCCACCGCGTCGCGCAGCGCGTAGGAGTAGTGCGTATGCGCTCCGGGGTTGTACACGATTCCGTCATAGTGCCCGTGCGCGCCATGCAGGCGGTCGATCAGGTCGCCTTCGTGGTTCGACTGGAAGCAGTCCACCTCGGCGCCGCGCTCCTCGGCGTACGCCTCGACCTCCGCCTCGATCGCGGCCAGCGAGTCGTTGCCGTACACCCCGGGCTCGCGTATGCCCAGCATGTTCAGGTTCGGCCCGTTCATCAGAAGTATCTTCGTCACCAAGTCGTCCTTTCGTTTTGTACGCTCATGTGTTGCGGTTCGTGGGGGTGGATGCGAGGTAAGCCAAAGGAGCCGAGACTGCAAGGCCTGGCAAAATGAAAAACGCCAGGCCGAGCGTGCGAAGCAATCCACCCGGCGAAGCCGGGTTAGTTCGAGGCAATGACGCGTCGAGCGTAACCCCCACGGGCCGCAGCACCTCCGTTATTCCCCGTAGAAGGCATCCAGGGCCGCAGCGGCGTCCTCGTCGGCCACGTCAACGAGCACCCAGTCGCCCACGTCGCGCAGCACCACGAACCGCAGCTGCCCACCGCGGACCTTCTTGTCGCGCTTCATGCACGCCACCACATCGGCCGCATCCGCACGCCAGTCGAGTCTCGGAAGCCCCAGCGCGTCCAGCAGCTGCGCCTGGGCATCGGCGAACCCTTCCGCCGTGAGCCCCATCCGCATCCCCAAGAAAGCCGCGAACCGCATGCCTTCGGCCACCGCCGCGCCATGCGAGTACGTGCCGTAGCCTGCGAGCGTCTCGATGGCGTGGGCAAGCGTGTGCCCGTAGTTCAGGCACTCGCGCACGCCGCGGCTTTCGGTCTTGTCCTGCGCGACGACGCCGGCCTTGAACACCACGCAGCGGCAGATGGCGTCACCAACCACGGCGCCCTCGCGCGCGGCCAAGGCGCCGGCGTTGTCCATGAGCCAGAAGAAGAAGTCGTCGGAATCGACCGCAGCCGACTTCGCCACCTCGCCGCATCCGCACGCCCACTCGCGCTCGGGAAGCGTGGAGAGCACGTCGGTGGACGCGCACACGTATGCGGGCTGCATGAACGTGCCCACAAGGTTCTTCCCCGCCTTCAGGTTGATTCCGGTCTTGCCGCCCACCGACGAGTCCACCATGGAAAGCAGCGTGGTGGGCACCTGCACCACGGGCATTCCGCGCATGAACGTGGACGCCACGAACGCGCCCAGGTCGCCAACGACGCCGCCGCCCAGGGACACCACTGCGCAATCGCGGCCAAGGCCAAGCATCGCCATGGCCTCCCAAACCTCCTCGGCGACGCCGACCGACTTGGACGCCTCGCCGGCGCCCACGGTGATGTCGCTGACCTTGTACCCGGCGGCCACCAGCGAGTTCTTGGCGGCCGACATGTACAAGGGCGCGACGTTCGAATCGCTCAAGAGCAGCAGCTGCGGGCATTCCGCAACCGCGGGCACCTTCCGGCATTCCGCGCCAAGCGAAGACAGTATGGATCCGCCCACGCGCACGTCGTAGGCGCTCTCGCCCGGGATCCGCACGTCTATTCTGGTCGCTGGCATATCACGCCCTCCCGACTTAGATACCTTCTGACCTCGCGAGATATGTCGCGCAGGTCCCTTCCTCCCGTTGGGACGGTGAAGTCGGCCACCTCCTCGTA
>CAQLOA010000118.1:0-2187 GCA_948829205.1 uncultured Eggerthellaceae bacterium | reverse complement strand
TGAACAGCGGACGCGACGACTTGTTGGAGATGCGCGCAGCGGCCTCGTCGGCGTCCACGAGCAGATGCACCACCACCCCGCCGCCCTTCAGCAGCCGCCTGTTCTCCGGCGACTTCACGACGCCGCCACCGCACGAGATCAGCATTCCGTCGTCCTTGGCGCACAGCTCGCGCAGAACGTCGGTCTCGATGCGGCGGAACAGTTCCTCGCCGCCCTCGTCGAACACCTCGGTGATGCTCTTTCCGCATGCGCGCTCGATGTACTTGTCCATGTCGAGCGACGCCACGCCGCACGAGCGCGCAATCTTGCGGGCCACGGTGGACTTGCCCGCACCCATGAACCCCACGAAGAAGACGTTGCGGGAGAGTTCCATCAGCGGCCCATCGTATCCAGGCGCTGCATGTACTGCGCGACGTTGGCCTTGATGTCGGCCATCGACGTGCTTCCGAACGCCTCGATGTAGGCGTCGGCCAGCACCATGGCCACCTCGCCTTCGGCAACCACCGCCGCCGCGGGCACGGCGCACACGTCGCTGCGCTCGCGCGAGGCCTCCTCAGGTTCGAGCGTGTCCAGGTTCACCGTGGAAAGCGGGCTCATCAGCGTGGGGATGGGCTTCATCGCGCCCGTGACCACGAGGGGAAGCCCGGTGGTCATTCCGCCCTCCAGGCCGCCTGCGTTGTTGGACGTGCGGTCGAAGGACGAACCGTCAAGCACTATGGGGTCGTGCACCGTCGAACCCACGCGCCGGGCGGCGTCGAACCCGATGCCGAACTCGACCCCCTTTATCGCAGGGATGGAGAACACCGCCGCTGCAAGCCGGGACGTAAGGCGTTCGCGCCCGCTGGCGAAGTTCCCCAGGCCGGGCACGAGCCCCTTTGCCACCACGCGGAACGTGCCACCCAGGCTCTCGCCCGCCTCCTTGGCGGCGTCGATCTCGCGCTTCATGGCCTCGGTGGCCTGCTCGTCGGGGCAGCGAGTCTCCGAAAACTCCACCTGCACGGGTTCGAAGGAGGCCGCCTGGTCGTATCCGCACGCCATGGATGCGCCGCCGATGGACACGACGTAGCTCATGACCTCCACGTCCAGCTCGGCCAGGAACTCCTTGGCGATGCCGCAGGCCGCGACGCGCGCGGCGGTCTCGCGGGCGCTGGAGCGCTCGAGGATGTTGCGGCAGTCGTCCGTGTTGTTGCGCAGGACGCCCACCAGGTCGGCATGACCGGGCCTGGGCGTCACCTCGCGCCGGTATCCTTCGGGCGCGCTTCCGAAGGCCGACATGCGCGCCTCCCAGTTCGCCCAGTCGCGGTTCTCCACGTCGATGGACACGGGCGCACCGGTGGTCTTGCCGAAGCGCACGCCTCCGGTCACCTTCGCCCTGTCGCGCTCTATCTTCTGGCGGTCGCCGCGCCCGTAGCCGGCCTGCCGCCTGGAAAGGTCGCTGTCTATGCGGTTTATGTCGATAGGGATGCCCGACGGCACCCCGCTGACGATGGCCGTGAGCTTGGGGCCGTGAGACTCGCCTGCTGTTACGTATTCCATTCCCGACCTTTGTGTTCGAAACGTTGACGTCCCGAAAGCCATGGCCGCGGGACCGGAAGGCGGCTTCCTCAAAGACCGAAGCCTGCCGCCTCTGACATTATATCGAACAGGCCGTCGAAGCCCAGCTCGAGCGGCACGTCCTGCGTCTCGCAAAGGGTGACCACCGAAAGCGCCGCCTGCGAGACCAGCATGCCTGCGCCGTCGTACACGGTGCATCCCGCCGCCTTCGCTGCGCGCACGAACTCGGTCTCGCCATGGCCGTACACCGTGTCCAGCGCCACCTGCCCCTCGCGGAACAGCGACACGTCGAAGGGCGCCGGGTCGCCTTCCCGCATGCCCAGCACCGTGGCGTCCACTATCACGTCGGCCGCGGCTATGGCCTTCTTCGAGGTCTCGTAGCTGCCGAACCTGTAGTCGGCATGGGCGTACGCATCGACGAAGTCGAGATGGTTGTCCTCGGCCGAAGGCATGGGTATGGCGGTGCTTGCCAGATGCCGGTACTCCTCCACGTACCTTTCCATGACGTTGCGCGAGCGGTCCTTGTCGCGTCCAAGCAGCAGCACCTCGGATGCGCCTGCCAGCACGCAGGCATGCAGGATGGAAAGCGCAGTCGGGCCCGTGCCGCAGACGGCCACCTTCTTGTCCATGAAG
>CAQLOA010000117.1:586-5003 GCA_948829205.1 uncultured Eggerthellaceae bacterium | reverse complement strand
GGAGTTTCCGAACAGCGGCCCTATCGTCCCTGCGAGCATGAAGCATGACCCGATGACCATCACCAGCCGCCTGCCGCGCGTGTCCGACATGGGGCCGGTGACGATCCGGGACACGGCGGCGGCCAGCGAGAAGATGAGTGCGCCTATGCCCGCAAGCCCCGTGCTTCCGCCGATTCTTTCCAGATACACGGTGGTGCCGGCGTTCGACCCCTGTCCCACTAGGAAGCTGCACAGCGTGCAGGCCACGATGGCGACGAACATGGGTGACCAGAGCCGGTCTTTGCTCATGCCGGCTTCCTGGCGGTGTGGATGCAGGCGATGCCCCCCGTGCAGTTCTGCCACGCCACGTCCACGAACCCGACGCCGCGCATCATGTCGGCCACACCCTGCTGGTCGGGGAAAGCGCGGATGGACCTCGCCAGGTAGACGAAGCCCGACGCGTCTCCGGTGACCACCTTCCCCCAGAAGGGCACGACGTGGCGAAGGTAGACGCCGTAAAGGGCGTTCCATGCCGGGTTGGGCGGCGTGGAGAAGTCGAGGCAGGCCAGCTGGCCTTCGGGCCTCAGCACGCGCAGGATCTCGCGCAAGGCCTTCTCGCGCTCGGGCATGTTGCGCAGCCCGTAAGCCATGGTCACGGCGTCGAACGTGTCGTCGTCGTAGGGGATGTCCTGCGCGTCCACAACGTCGAAGTGCACGGGAACGCCGCATGCCGCCCCGTCTGCAGCGTGCCGTTTGGCCACTTCCAGCATCTCGGGCACCAGGTCGGAGCACACGATGACGGCGGGCTTCTTCGCGCGAGCCACCGCGAAGGTTACGTCGCCGGTTCCTCCCGCGACGTCCAGTACCGCGTCTGCCGGCCCTATGTCGGCCGCATCGACCAGCTTGTTCAGCCAAAGCCGGTAGGTCCCCATGCTGGAAAGGGCGTTGAACGCCTCGTAGCGGTCGGCTATTTGGGCGAATATGCCCTTCACGCGCGCGGACGATAGCTCGGCCGGCGCGCTTTTCCCGGTGGCGGTGTCTATGCTGTTGGAAGGCGATTCGTTCATGTGCGTATTATATCGTGCCGCCATGTGAGGGTGGTGCTTTCTGCTAAAATGCAGGTTTACGTGTGAAAAGGCCGCATGGCCGCAGCTCAGACAGGCAAGATGCATGCTCCTCAGCGCAAAGTACATATTCCCGGTGACCAGCGCCCCCGTGCGCGGCGGCGCGTTGCTGGTCCGCGACGACGCCATCGTCGACATCGGCGACTTCGAGTCGCTGAAGCTGCGCTATCCCGACGAGGAGGTCATGGACTTCGGCATGGCCGCGCTGCTTCCCGGGTTCGTCGACCTGCACACCAAGCTTGAAATGTCCGCCCTGCGCGGCGTGGTCGCCGACCTTCCCTACGTGCAGTGGCTGCTCTCCATCCTCGAAAGGTCTTCGCACCTCGAGCCTTCCGACTGGTACGACTCCGCCATTCTGGGAGGCCTCGACGCCCTGGCGTCGGGCATCACCACCGTGGCCGACATCACCGCCACGGGCGCATCGCTCAAGGCTGTGCAGAAGCTGGGCCTGCGCGGCGTCATCTACCGCGAGGTGGGCGCCATGGACAAGATGCGCGTCGACTACGCCATGCATTCCGCCGAGTCCGACATATACAAGTGGCGCCAGGACGCCAACCCCGACCTGGTCACCATCGGCGTCGCCCCGTCCTCCATATACGCCAACCATCCGCAGGTGTTCCAGCGTGCGTCGCAGCTGGCCACCAAGGAGAACCTGCCGCTGGCCTTGAGGCTTGCCGGCACGCGCGAGGAATACAACTTCGTGGAGTACGGCTCGTCCATGTTCGCAGTGGACACAATGGACGCCGAGGCCAGGGGATACGTGGAAATCCCGCCGTGGCTCCCGTTCGGCGTGACGCCCGTGCGCTACGCGCTCAACTGGGCCGCGTTCGACGCGCCGAACGTCATGGTGGTGTACGCCGTGCACGTCAACGACGAGGACATCAACAAGATGCGCGAGCACGACGTGTCCATCTGCACGTGCCCCAGGTCGAACGCAATGCTGGGCATGGGCATGCCTCCCATGAGCGAGTACCTGAAGTCCGGCTTCCGCATGGGGCTCGGCACCGACTCGCCGGCCGCCACCGACTCCACCGACATGTTCTCCGAGATGCGCATCGGGCTGCTTATGAACCGCGCCCGCGACACGAGGAACTTCCTCGACTCGTCCACGATGCTGGAGCTCGCCACCATCGGAGGGGCCAGGGCCTTGAAGATGGACGACCGCATAGGGTCGCTCGAGGTCGGCAAGCAGGCCGACATCCTTGCCGTCGACCTTTCTGGCACCAACCAGTCGATCGAGCTCAACCCCGTGTCTGCCCTGGTGAACTCTTGCAGCACGTCCGACGTGCTGATGACCATGGTCGCAGGCAAGGTGCTTTACGAGAAGAACCGCTGGCACGTCGACGTCGAGGCGGCCAAGAACATAGCGCGCGTCATCGAGATACGCGCGAAGCTTAAGTCATAGCAGCACGGCAAGGGTCAGGAACAGGGCAAGGACCGAGTAGAAATGGCACAGAGCAACAAGCAGGCACAGAAGCAGATGCGCAAGCTCACGCGCGAGGAGAAGGCCGAGCGCATCAAGGCCGCCCAAGAGCGCGAAAGACGCGAGAAGGAACGCCGCGAGCGGGGCGAGCGCCTGAAGAAGATCTTCACCGTCGTCGTGTGCGTCATCCTGGTGCTTGCGCTGGGCATACCCACCATGGCGTTGTCGGTTCTCTCGGCCTAGGCGACTGTCGAATAGGTAGGACTGAAGTGTTCGGCATAGGCGGATTCGAACTATTCCTAATACTGATCTTCGGGTTTTTGATCTTCGGGCCCGACAAGCTGCCCGACATCGCTAAGACCATAGGCCGCGCCATCGCCAAGTTCCGCGGGGCGCAGGAGGACATGACCGAGCAGCTCAAGGGCGCCACGTTCGTGGACAAGGACAACCCCGACGGCCCCCTGAAGAATCCGCTCGAAGTGATGGAGAACGCCGCGTCCGAGGCGCAGGCCAAGGCCACCGAGGCCCGCAAGAAGGCCGACGAGGCCACCAACGCCGCCGTCGAGCGCACCGAAAGCTTCGCCGAGCGCAAGGCCCGATACGACCGCGAGCGCGCCGAGCGCAAGGCCGCCGAGCAGAAGGCAGCCGAGGAAGAGGCGGCGAAGGCCGCCGCCGAGGAGGCCGCGGCCACCGAGGCCCGCGAGAATCCCAAGGCGGACGTGGCTGCCAAGCCCGTCGTGGAAGAGGGGGACTAGGCCATGCCCATCGGTCCCGCAAGAATGCCCCTGTTCGACCACCTGGGCGAGCTGCGCATGCGGCTCGTGCGCATCGTGGCGTGCCTGGCAGTCGCCGTCTGCGTGTTCTACCTGTCCGCCCCCATAATGGGGCAGTTCCTGCTGCTTCCCATCGCCGAGTTCCTGCCGTTCGACCCCGAGACGGGCTGGGTTGAGACGGTGGCGCTCGACCCGTTCGAGGCGTTCGCCACCCGCTTCGAGATAGCGTTCTTCTATTCGGTGATAGCAACGTCGCCGGTCATACTCTGGCAGCTCCTGGCGTTCTTCCTTCCGGCGCTGAAGCCCAAGGAGCGCAAGTGGTTCATGCCCACGTTCGCCGTGGGCGTCGTGCTGTTCATCCTGGGCGTGGTGTTCTGCTACCTGGTCATTTTGCAGGCGGCGTTCCAGTGGCTCACCGACCAGGCCATGGGGCTGGGCTACGTCGAGCCGCGCATGTCGAGCTACATCGACATCATCATCAAGTTCGAGGTCGCCTTCGGGTTCGCCTTCGAGCTGCCGCTGGTCATCTTCTACCTGGTGATCTTCGACGTCATACCCTACAAGAAGCTGCGTGAGAGCTGGCGGGTGGTGTACGTGGTGCTGATGGTGCTCTGCGCCGTCATCACGCCCGACGCCTCGCCCGTCACCATGCTGCTGCTGTTCGCGGCCATGATCGCGCTGTACGAGCTGTCGCTTCTGGCCGCGCGCGTCGTGCTTGCCAAGCGCATAAAGAAGCAGAACGAGGAGCTTGCGGCCGAGGAAGACGAGTAGCCCGTGCACGAGCTGGGCATAATGACGTCGGTCATGGACTCGGTCACGCCCGTCGCGAAGGACTCGGGCGCCACGCGGCTTCTGAAGGTGACGCTGCGCATAGGCGAGATGACCGAGGCCATCGAAGACGCCCTGCAGTTCGCCTTCGACGTGCTGAAGGAGGGCGACCCGTTCCTTGCAGACGCCGAGCTTGAGGTTCACATGGTGCGCCCGAGGAGCATCTGCATGGACTGCGGGTCCGAGTTCGAGCACGACCGCTTCCACATGTTCTGCCCCGAATGCGACAGCTTCGCGCTGCAGCTGATGGAGGGGCGCGAGATGGAAGTGGAATCAATAGAGGTAGACCT
>CAQLOA010000117.1:0-576 GCA_948829205.1 uncultured Eggerthellaceae bacterium | reverse complement strand
GGATTAGCCCATGGCGACCCACATCGACATCAACGAATCGATACTCAAGAAGAACGACTCCATCGCGGCCGAGCTGCGGGAGCGCTTCGCCGAGAACCACGTGTACGTGCTGGACCTGCTTGCCAGCCCCGGCTCGGGGAAGACGTCCACCATACTGGCCACCATCGACGCCCTGCGCGACGAGTTCAACATCGCAGTCATCGAGGGCGACATCGCCAGCAACGTGGACGCCGAGAAGATAAAGGCGCAGGGCACCGCCGCCGTGCAGATCAACACGGGAGGCGCCTGCCACCTCGAGGGCGCCATGATCAAGCGCGCCGTGGACGTGCTCGACCTGGAGCGGCTCGACCTGATAATCATCGAGAACGTGGGCAACCTGGTGTGCCCGACCGACTTCGACCTTGGCGAGAACGCCAAGGTGATGATCCTTTCGGTGCCCGAGGGCGACGACAAGCCGCTCAAGTACCCGGGCGTGTTCCAGGTGGCCGAGGCGGTCATCCTGAACAAGGTGGACACCATGCCGGTGTTCGACTTCGACCGTGCTGCTTTCGACGAGGCGGTCACGCGGCTGAACCC
>CAQLOA010000116.1 GCA_948829205.1 uncultured Eggerthellaceae bacterium | reverse complement strand
CAGTTGGGACAGGTCGAAAGCGGGGCCTCGTTCATTATGGAGATCAGGCGCCCTGGCTCGATCTTGGCGCGGCACACGCTACAGGCAGAACCCTCCAGCTTTCCAATGAACACGGTGTCGAACAGGTCGGAGGTCTTGCTGTAAAGCCTCTCCACGTCGGAAGACACCTGACCGAGGATAGCCTCGCGCTTCGCCTTGTTCTCGGCCATCGACTTCATGATTGCAGTGCCTTCGCTCTTGAAGGACTCCGTCGCCTTCGACTCGGAGGCATCAAGCTCCTCCAATGCGGCGCTGACCTGGGCTTCGAGGGCCTTGATCTTCGAGAGCTCCGCGCTCACCTCCTCGCGCATGCCCGACAGCTCGTTCCTGCGCCTGAAGATGCCGTCCAGCTCCTTGGTGCGCGACTCGGCGTTCCTGAAGTCGTTTCCGGCGGCCTCGATCGCGGCCTGGACGCCGGCTTCCTTCTTCTGGAGGGAGGCATCCTCGTCGTTGATGCGGTTCAGCTTCTTCGTGGCTTCCTTCTTGAGGTCGCCTATCTGGGAGAGCTTCCCGTTGACGGCCTCGCGCTTCTGCCGGGCCTGCAAAATGACCTGCCTCTGCGGAAGCCCGTCGAGCTGCTTTTCGAGCTTGCTAGTGTCAAGGTCGATTGCCTGCACTTCGTACAGGGCGTCGATCTCTTCGGGTGTCACCTGCATAGGAGCTCCTGACTCTCGTGGGCCTACAGCCTGATGGTTTCCGGGTATGACCAGTTGGAGGACTGGTCGATTATCGTTATCGCCTCGGGCTTCACCCCGACGTCCGCCAGCGTCTTCGCAAGCACGGCGGCAAGGGGAAGCTCGCTCACGTCATGCCCGAGCTCTATGACGGCCAGGCCGGCCTGGGACAGGTCGAGCGCGTCGTGGTACTTCACCTCGCCGCACACGAGCACGTCCGCTCCGGCGGACAGCGCGCCATGCGCCACGTTCGAAGCGCTTCCCAGAGCGCATACGGCCACCCTCACCGGGCCGTCGAAGTTGCCGTAGACCTTCGGGGCCCGGCCGAACACGGACACGCACCTAGCCGCGACGTGGCCCAGGCTCTCGGGCTTGCCGTCGGTCTCGGGAACCTGGCATATCTGTCCATAGCCCTTGCGCTTCGACGACTCGATCGTCTCGACGAGGCGCCCCGTGTACTTGAAGCCCAGCATCTGCGGAAGAGCGGCCTGGGCTCGGCGGCTGACGTCGAGGGCGGTGTGGAAGTTCATCAGCGCGACGCCTTTCCGGATGGCCGCCCACACGCCGGCACCGGGGCTCACGGCCACCGAGTTCGCAGGCGAGAACGACTTCGGGCCTTCCAGGAAGGGCGGATGGTGCGTCACCAGCACGTCCGCGCCCAGCACCGCTGCCTTGCGGATGGCCTCCACCGTGGGGTCGAGCGCCACCGCCACCGATTCCACCGGAAGCGCACCCTCTCCCACCGTCAGCCCCATGACGTCCCACTCCTCGGCGTCCTTGCGGGGGAACTCCTTCAGCATCGCCTTCTCCAGCGATGCGACCGTGAACTGCTTCTCGGACTTGGCGAGCCCCTTCTGGCCTCGCTTGGCGATGGCCTTGTCCTTGGGTTTCTTGTCGGACATGTGAGCCTCCTTACAGTCGGATGGACCTGCGCCCCCGCCCCGAGGTGGGGACGGTTATCTCCTTGTATCCCGCTTCGTATGCAGCCTTGTAAGCCTTGTCGATGTCGCGGGCGACATGCCTTGGCTCGTGAGAGTCCGTTCCTATGGTCATGGGGACCTCGGCACGCCTGAACTCCTCGAGGAGCGGCAGGGCCGGGAACATCTCCTTGCACGCGTAGTAGCTTCCCGAGGTGTTCACCTCTATCATCCTGCCCCCCGCGTTCGCCGCGTCGGCCATGCGCCTGTAAAGGGGGGCCAGGTCGAACGACGGGTAGTGGCCGAACTTCTTGGCCAGGTCGGGATGGGACATGACGTCGAACCTGAGCGACGAATCGGACGCCGCGTCGCACCACAGGTCGACGTAGCGGGACCAGATCCTGTCGGGAGCGCCCTCCTCGTCCCACGCCCCACGCTGGGCCGGGTCGTCGAAAGGCCATGCGTCGACGAAATGGACGGAACCGAGCACGAGGTCGAAGGCATCGAGGCCGTCCTGCCAGTCGTCGCGGTCTTCGAAAGCGCCAAGGTAGTCCAGCTCGACCCCCAGAAGGACGTCCATGTCGCGGTAGCGCTCCTTCTCCTGCTGCACCGCCTCGATGTAGGCCGGCATGTCGCACGGGAGCACGGAAAGGTATTCGGCAGGGTCGAAGGCGGGGGTGAGCGGGTAGTGGTCCGTGAATGCGAGCGTGGTCAGCCCTGCTTCGTGCGCGATGCGCGCGTACTCGGACACCTCCCCTTCCCCATGGCCGCAGAATCCGGTGTGGCAGTGCGTGTTGACGAGCTCCATCTATCTCTTCCAATCTATAGCTTTGGGAACGGCCGCAAGGAACGCGTCGACGTCCTCGCGCGTGGTGTAGCGCCCCATGGACGCGCGGACCTCGCAAAGCGCCTCGTCGGCGCCTATGCCCATGGCGGTCAGCACGTGACTGGGGTCGAGCGAAGAAGAGGAGCAAGCGCTTCCGCCGGACACAGCGAAGCCCAAGGCGTCGAACCTGAGCACCGCGGTCTCGCTTTCGAGCCCCGGCACCATGAAGTTGACTATGTTGGGAAGGTAGTCGAGGCTTCCCTTCTCCACGTCGACCGTGGGCTGCACGCCGCCCATGGAGCCTAGGTCCCCGTACATCTTGTCGCGCAGGAAGGCGAGCCTGTCCCTTTCGGACTCCATGCCTTCGACGGCCACGGCGCATGCGGCGGCGAACCCTGCCGCTGCGGCCACGTTCTGCGTGCCCGAGCGCCTTCCCGATTCCTGCCCCCCGCCGACCACCATCGCATCGAACGGTACCCTGCTCCGCAGGAACAGCGCGCCGACGCCCTTCGGGCCGCCCACCTTGTGTGCGGAGAACGAGGCGGCGTCGACGCCGAGCCTTTCGAGGGACAGCTCGGTCTTGCCCAACGCCTGGGTGGCGTCGGTATGGAAGCAGGCCCCTGCGTCGTGCGCGACGCCGGCAAGCTGCTCGACGGGCTGTATGGCGCCCGTCTCTGAGTTTGCAGCCTGGATGGAGACGAGGACGGTGTCGGGCCGCAGCGCCTCCTGCAGCCTCTCAACCTCTACGAAGCCGTCGCGGTTCGGACGCAGGTAGGTGACGTCGAAGCCTGCGCGCTCGAGCCTTGCCAGGGCGGCCAGGACGGCGTCGTGTTCTATCTGGCTGCTCACCACGTGGCCCTTGAAGCCGCCGTTCCCACGCCTTTTCGACTCGCGCACGGCGGACGCGATGCCGAACAGCGCCGCGTTGTCCGCCTCGGTGGCGCCTGACGTGAACACCACCTGGTCGGGCCTTCCGGCGTCAAGCGAGCATGCCACGCTGCGGCGCGCCTGCTCCAGCGCCTTGAATGCGTCGCGCCCGGGCGTGGAGAGCGAATTGGGGTTCATGTACGTGACGCAGGCCTCGCGCCCCGTCTGCATGAATGGTTCCATGGCGCACTTGGCCTCCTCGCACAGAGGCGCAGTCGCCGCGTAGTCAAGGTATACGTAGGATGGATCGGAGCGTTCGGTTGCGCCTTTTGCCGCTTCGCGCCCTGTGCCGCAGCATGACGCGCGCAGGCCAGGCATCAAAGCGCCTCCGGGCCCTGCAGGGCCATATCGCGCACCCTGCTGGACAGTTCCTTGATCTCGGACAAGGCGCTCGCAGGGGAATCGGCGGCGAACACGGCGTTGCCGCACACGAGGCAGTCGGCGCCCTTCTCCACCACCCTCGACAAGGTCCCCATCCCTATTCCCCCGTCGACCTGGATGGTGGGGGCGACGCCGCAAGCGCGGGCGGCCTGCACAACTTCGGCCACCTTGTCCTCGGACCCTTCGATGTAGCTCTGGCCGGAGAACCCGGGCTCGACGCTCATGACGAGAACCATCTCGACGAGCGGGACGAGGTCCGCGACGGCGGATGCGGGGGTGCCGGGCTTTATGGCAACGCCGGCCTTCGCCCCCAAGCCGTGGATCGTCTCTATCGCCTGGAAGGCCTCGTCGCCGGAAACCGCCTCGAAGTGGAAGGTGACGATGTCCGCACCGGCGTCGGCGAACCAGGGGATCTGCCGCAGCGGGTTCGAGATCATGAGGTGCACGTCAAGCGGCATGGAAGTGGCCTTCTTGAGCTGCTTCACGAGGGGCACGCCCATGGTGAGGTTGGGAACGAAGTGCCCGTCCATGACGTCGACGTGGACCCAGTCGGCGCCAGCGCCTTCGATGGCCGCCACGTCGCGGCCCATGTTCATGAAGTCTGCCGAGAGTATCGAAGGCGATATCATAACGGGCTCGAACATAGTCACGACCATATCGACGGGGGCGGTTTATAATCAGTCTGCTCTGCCATTCTAACCCATACGCCAAGGCGGGAGGGCGCCAAGAGTTGCAGTTCTCGGACGAAAAACGCGTCTTCTTCACTTACAACATGCCGTTCGGGAAGGTCACCGTGGCATCCGACGGCGAGGCGGTGACGAACGTGGCGCTGGGCCGTATAGAGCTTGGCGGAAAGTTCGCCCCCGATGCTATAACCAACCAGTGCGCAAACCAGCTTGTCGAATACCTTTCGGGAAAGCGTTCGGTGTTCGACCTGCCTCTGGCCCCCAAGGGAACCGACTTCCAGAAGCGTGTGTGGGAGGCGGCGTGCGGCATTCCCTATTCGCACGTCGTCACCAGCAGGGAGCTGGCCGAGTCGATGGGAACGCCCGAGGCCTACCGCATGGTGGGTTCGGCCGTCCGTCGCAACCCCATAATCGTTCTGATTCCCGCACATAGGATCGTTCCGTCGTCGGGACATGTGGACAAGCGCGACGAGCATGCCGTGCTTCGCCAGGCTTTCCGCGAGCTCGAGAAGCGCTACGGGTAGCGCTAGACCGAGCGCCGGGAACCGCTGGGGTTTCGCTCGACGCGTCGTCGCCTCGAATCAGCTCGGAAGGAGCGGAAGCATCCGCGCTCTCCGCAGGGCTCGGCTACCGCGGCGCTGGTTTCGGCGAAGGTTCTGCGGAACTCGGCGCCGCTTCGCGACGCCTCAGACAGTCCTCGAA
>CAQLOA010000115.1:4757-5203 GCA_948829205.1 uncultured Eggerthellaceae bacterium | reverse complement strand
CCAAGGCGGCCCACGACGAGGCGTGTCCCGACCCGAAGAGCGTCGACTACTCGTATATCGCGTCGCTCGGGCTTCCATGCGACCCTGCGTCGAGGCGCATTGAGGCGCTGTTCGACATAGACGACCGCGCCATGCATGGCGGGCCGGAGCAGGTCATATACATGCACGGGCAGAAGGTGTTCAAGTTCGCCGCGAAGGCCATGGAACATGCCGTGCTCGAAGCCGTGTCCAGGGCCGGAATATCCCTCGACGAGGTGAAGGCGATAATCCCGCACCAGGCGAACCTGAGGATCATCGAGTTCGCCGCGAAGAGGCTCGACCTTCCCCTGGAGATGTTCCAGGTATCCATCGACCACACCGGCAACACCAGCTCGTCCTGCCTCCCCATGGCGTTCGTCGAGGCGTTGCAGTCAGGCAAGGTCTCCAAGGGCGACATAGTGGTGCTC
>CAQLOA010000115.1:0-4747 GCA_948829205.1 uncultured Eggerthellaceae bacterium | reverse complement strand
GGCCTAACCTCCGGTGCTGCGGCGATAAGGCTCTAGCGCCTCGGCACGCGCGAAAGGAAGAACATGGCATCGTTTTCAAACCTAGGCCTTGGCAAAGGCGCGCTCGAGGCCGTCAAAAGGCTCGGTTACGAGAATCCCACGCCCGTGCAGGAACAGGCCATCCCCGCCGTGCTCGCAGGACGCGACGTCATCGCCGCGGCAAGCACCGGCACCGGCAAGACGGCGGCCTTCCTGCTTCCCACCGTCAGCAGCCTGAAGAAGCTGAAGAGGGGCCCCAGAGGGCCACGCATACTGGTGGTCACGCCCACCCGCGAGCTTGCCGAGCAGATAGCGTTCGTCAGCTACAAGGTGGCGAAGGCGTGCGGACAGTACACAACCGTGCTGTACGGGGGCAAGCCCTACGGCCCGCAGATCAGGGAGCTTCGCGCAGGCACCGACGTGCTGATCGCAACCCCCGGGCGGCTCTGCGACCTGATGCAGCGTGGGGTGGTGAACCTGTCGAACATCGAGGTCCTCGTGCTGGACGAGGCAGACCGCATGCTGGACATGGGCTTCCTTCCCGACGTCAGGCGCATCGTCGAGCAGGTGCCCGAGGAAAGGCAGACGCTCCTGTTCTCGGCGACCATAGACAAAAGCGTTCGCAACAACCTCGCCGGCCTGCTCGACGACCCCGAGGTCATACAGATCGCCCAGCGCGGCGAGACGTCGAAGATAGTCGACCAGTACCTGCTTCCCGTGTCCCAGAAGGAGAAGCCCGAGCTGCTGAAATGCCTTCTCGACGAGAAGGGCCACGACCGCGTCATAGTGTTCGCCAGGACGAAGGCGCGCGCCGAGGGCGTGGCGAAGATGCTGAAGGACGCCGGCTACAAGGTGGCGCTGATACATTCCGACCGCACCCAAGGCCAGCGCCGCGAGGCACTCAACAGCTTCCGCAAGGGCAAGGCGGGGGTCATAGTCGCCACCGACGTGCTTGCGCGAGGCATCGACATACCGTCGGTCGACTACGTCGTGAACTACGACCTCCCCGACATGGCGGAGGATTACATCCACCGCATCGGACGGACGGGCCGCGCGGGCCACGAGGGTTTCGCCGTCTCGTTCGTCAGCGGGAACTCCCTCAAATCGCTGCAGGCCATAGAGAAGCTCCTGAACAAGGAGATTCCCGTGATGCGCATGGACAGCTACGACATCGACATGTCCATACTCGGCAAGGCGTCGCGCAAGGGCAAGCAGAAGTCGAAGAAGGGCGCTGGGAAGGCAGCGAAGCAGCCGGCCGGGTACAACTACGAAGGCTGGGGTGACCTGAGGAACTCCAAGCAGAAGAAGGATTCGAAGAAGCAGGGCTCGAAGGATTCCGGAGACGCCAGGAAGACGTCCAAACAGCGCAGCGAGAGGCGTCCCGGCTACAAGAGCTCGGGCAATGCCGCAGGCTCAAAGGAGTCGAGCCGCGACAAGAAGGCGCGCGGACAGGCCTCGGGCAAGTCTCGGGCGCCAAAGAGGCCGAAGCGCAGCGGCGCCTCGCAGCAGGGCTCCAGGCGGCCAGGTTTCAAGAGTTCGGGGCTTCGCGGACGTCGCTAGGCGGACAGCGCCTGGGCGCCTACAGGTTCTCCTCTATCCAGGCGATGTTGGCCTGCACTGTGTCCGCCAGCTCGTCGACGCTCTCGAACTCGATCAGAGGCCGTAGCCACTCGGCGAATTCCACCTCGAGCCGCCTTCCGTAGAGGTCGCCTGCAAACCCGAGCAGGTGCACCTCCAGGTTGTCCTTGCTTCGTGAGGCGAAGGTCGGAGGCACTCCTGCGGATATGGCCGCCTTGCACCTGACGCCGTCGACCGTGCCGTATCCCCCATAGACGCCGTCGGCGAGGATGAGCCTGTCCTCGGGCACGACCAGGTTGGCGGTGGCGAACCCCATCTGCGCCCCTTCGCCGCGGCCCTTCAACACGACGCCCTCGAAGGCATAGTTCCGCCCGAGCAGCTTCCTGGCCTCGCACACCTTGCCTTCGCCCAGGAAGCGCCTGATGTTCGTCGACTTGGCCGGGACGCCCTCGACTTCGAGCAGGCCTGCGACCGAGACGTCGACGCCGTTCGCGTCTCCCCAACGGGAGAGGAGCCCGACGTCTCCGGCCGCCTTCGACCCGAAGGCGAAGTCGCTTCCGACGGACACGCCCGAAACGCCCAGCCCTCCGAGGACTTCGTCCAGGAACTCCTCGGGAGGAAGGGACGCGAACTCGCGCGTGAACGGGATGACGGCGACGCAGTCGACGGGAAGGCTCGCCAGCATCGAGACCCTCTCCTCGTTCGACTGAAGCTTCTTGAGACGGCCCTTGCCGAAGAGTTCGTCCGGGTCGATGTCGAAGGTGACGATCGCCGACGGCGACCCGGACCGCCTCGACGATTCGACCATCTCGTCGATCAGCATCCTATGCCCAAGGTGCACTCCGTCGAACACCCCTATCGCGCACGCGGCACCCTTCAGGGCTCCGGCGGAAACCGCCTCTTCGAGGTCAAATGTCAGCGCCACGGCTCACCTCTACCTGGAACACGCAGTCCGCGACCAGCATGCGTCTCGCAGAATCGTAGCGATACACTGCGGAAAGCCTGTTGGAAGATACTACGGCCACAAGCTCGCCCTCTTCAAGCGGCGCGTGGCTTTCGGCGAATGCAGGCATGCACGAGCATCCATGGTCGGGGCTGCTTCCGCGGAATCCATAAACCTGGGATCCGGAAGGGTCGATTGCGCGGCCGTTGCGCACCATGGCGGACTGCCTTTCGTCGGCGAACAGCACCCTCATGCCCAAGAGCCTGACTGGATCGACCTGGCCCTTCGTCCGAAGCGAGTCGATGTCGTCGACCGGAAGGCAGTCCTCGATGCCGATGCAGCCGACGCGCTTCCTTTCAAGCTCCGAGAGATGGGCCGGAAGCCCCACCTTCCTTCCCACGTCTCGGGCCAGGGCGCGAACGTAGGTCCCCTTCGACACATGGAAGTCGACGCGCCAGACCACGGATTCGCCTTTGTCCTCGATGTCGAGCAGTTGGGCCGAGTACACCTCGATCGGCCTGGGTTCCAGCTTGATGAGGTTCCCCTTCCGGGCCTCGTCGCACGCCTTCCTTCCGCCCACCTTGATGGCCGAATACGCCGGCGGCATCTGCATCGACTTCCCGACGAACGCATCGAGGGTGCTGGAGGCGAACCCCCGGTCGAGCGCGGATGCAGGAACAGGCGCAGTGCGCAGGACTTCGCCGCAGCGGTCGTCCGTGGCGGTAGAGGCCCCTAGGGATATGTCGGCGACGTAGGACTTGTCATGCTCGGTGACGTACTTGTCAAGACGCGTTGCAGGGCCTACGAGCACCGGCAGCACGCCGCTCGCGAACGGGTCGAGCGTGCCCGCATGTCCCACCCTTCTCTCATCGAGCCCCCTGCGGACCTTGGACACGACGTCATGCGACGACATGCCGCTGGGCTTTACGACGCCCAGCACCATGCTCAGACCGGAATCTCCTCGCTTCAATCGATGGCCGCCTTCCGATGCCTGCAGGCTAGAGCCTGGACAGCCGCTCCTCGACGACGGACACGGCCTCGTCGATTCCGCACTCCAGAGTGAAGCCGGCGGCGGCCTTGTGGCCTCCCCCGCCGAATTCGCGGGCTATGGCGGCCACGTCGGTGTCGTCCTTGGCTCGAAGGCTTCCCCGCACGCAGTCCTCGCGCTCCTTGAGGAGGCATGCGACCCGGAACCCGGCTATGGACCTGATGGGGGCGATTGCGTTCTCCGCATCGTGCTTGCTTGCCCCGAAGGCCTCCATGTCGGCAAGAGTGAGCCAGCTGAGCAACGCATGGGACCCCACGGGACGCATGCGGTCGACCGCCACGGCGTCAAGCCTCACCGAAGCCTCGGTCCTGCTCTGGAACAGACGCTCCGACACCATGGCGACGTCGATCCCGCAGGCCGCCATCTCCGCTGCCGCCGCGAAGGCCTCGACGTTGGTGTTCTGATGCATGAAGCGGCCCGTGTCGGTCACCAGGCCCGAATAACAGCACGTGGCGACGTCCCGCATCCTGACAGGGTCGGAAGCAACGCCTAGGTGCTTGGCGACCTCCCAGACCAAAAGCGTCGTGCTGGCGCTGTCGGGGTCGGTATAGCTCAACGCGCTGTGACGCTCGGGGGCGGCATGGTGGTCGATCGTCACCGTCAAGGGGGCACAGCCCTTCAACCTTTCGGCGGCATGCCCGATCCTTTCGTCGTTGGGGGCGTCCACCATGACGAACGCGTCGACGCATCCTTCGAACGAAGAGGCAGGGACGATGCGCGAGAACCCGGGCATAGGGGTTCTTCCCCGAGGCCCAAAGCGCGCACGCCAGCCCGAGAGTCGAACCTATGCAGTCGCCGTCGGGGTTGACATGCCCGCACACCGCAACGCTGTCGCATTGCTCCAGCCTGTGGGCAATCTCCTGCAGGGTGGTGTTGGTCTGGGGCGTTGCCGTCATCGCTGCAAGTCCTCGGGGTCCTCCCCCGATGCAGCGTCTTCGGACAGCCTGCCCTTCTCGTGCTCGAGGGCCCGGCCCATCCTCTCCGCGACGTCGACGGTTTCGTCCAGATGGAACCTGAGCAACGGCGCCTTGCGCCAGTGCAGCTTCTTGGCCATCACCGACCTTATGTGCCCCTTGGAAGCCTCAAGCGCCTCGGCGGTCGACTCGTACCTTTCAGGGTCGACCGTGTAAAACACGTCGCAGTAGGCGCGGTCGTAGCTC
>CAQLOA010000114.1 GCA_948829205.1 uncultured Eggerthellaceae bacterium | reverse complement strand
GGTCTATAGGCTCTAAGAAAGGGAAGGATCCAGTTGGGTTAATTGGACAGAACAGGTATATGACCATAAGCAGGGATGTGAAGAGATACCGCTGATGGTAGGCGGTCATGTCGAATCCCGTCAGGTTGTAGGCGCTTCCGAAGTCGAAAACCGATCCGAATCTAGCGTAGTTATACCAAAGGAGGGGAGCAAAGACGATTGCAAATGGGATGAGCGCAAGAGCCGTCGGCTTTATGCCTTGCTTGGAAAAGAGCGAACGGCTTCGGAATATCTCATCTTTGAATATGGCGAAGGCGAGAAAGCTGGCGAGGACGAACTGGGGCCTGCATCCAAGCGTAAGCGCCATGCAGATCGACCCGAAGAACAGATGACTTCCTGACAACGTGTTCGGTTTGAAGGGTTCCGGGCCGTTGGATGCGCCTCCGGTTCTGATTCCCATCCCCTTCGCTCCCAGCCAGAACCATAGGCCCATGAAGGTGAAGAATTGTGCGCTTAGCGTTGGGACGGAATAGAATCGTGAGAGAAATCCCAGCGATACGACGTTCGATCCGGCGAAAAGCATAAAAAGGCACAGGAGCAGCGACGTGGTAGTTGCGGTTTGTTCGAAATAGAGAAGAACGAACCTCCGTGTAAAGAGGCTCATTGCTGCAATTGCGAGAATTCCGATGAGCGCTACTGCTGATGGCGTGGGCATCCAGCTGCCTGTGATGACTTCATAAGGCAGATAGATAAGTACTGCCGGCACCACGCCGAAATAACTGTAGTATTTGCCATGCCTATAGGCATGGTCCCAATAGATTGGGACATCCTCGCTTCCTATATCGTATCGCGCGAGCGGATCATAGGGGTTTTCAAGCTCCTTGAGTTCGTCTGGAACGGGCAGGTCCAAAGAAATCTCCCCGTTTAGAATTGAATCGGCGAGACGAGCATACTGGTCGTCCTCGTCGTAGTGATGCAAATCGGCCCTGTACCATAATGTGTCTTTGGACTCTGACGGGGCATTCGCTACTACTGAAAAGAGAAAACCGAACGCCAGCAAAACAGAGAAAACTGCGTATATTGTTTTGCCTAGTGCCGAGAAGGGGCTATTTGCTCGATAGCGCATAGTACCAGTTGTCCTTATCGAGGTTCGGGCTGACTAGCGGGTCGCCGCCCTCAAGTTCATCATGCCATTTTTCGAAGAAAGCGTCCCTTTCCTGTTCCCAGCGGGCTTGTTTCTTGGAGTCTATGCCTTCGCGGCCTCTGGACACGAACTCGTAATGGTAAAGCTCGGCGTACGGCGTGAACACGACGTCGTAGCCTGCTGCCCGCACCTTGAGGCAGAAGTCGGCGTCGTTGAAGCCAACCGCGAATGTCTCGTCGTATCCGCCCACTTTGTCGAACACCTCGCGGCGCACCATTTGGCAAGCGCCGGTGACGCTGGAAAAGCTGCATTGCGTCAGGGCGCGGTTCTGATATCCCGGCCGAGTGTCCGAGAAGTTCTGGTTCGCGTGGCTTATTCCTCCGTAAGGGCCTATGACCATGCCTGCATGCTGCACGAGCATGTCCTTGAAGTAGAGCTTGGCCCCCACGACGCCTACCTCCGGGATGGAAGCCAGAGCCAGCATCTCCTCGATGAATCGGGGAACGATCACCTCGGTGTCGTTGTTGAGTAGAAGCAGATACTCGCCAGCGGAGGCCGCCACTCCATGGTTTATGATGGCGGAATAGTTGAAGGGCCCATCCCATTCGACTACTTTAACGACGTCGGGGTTTTCCTTCTTCAGGCGGTCGTACAGGGCGAAGGTCTCATCCATTTTGCTGTTGTTCTCGACAAGGACGATCTCCATGTCTTTGTAGGTTGCCTTGTTCAATAGCGAGGATACGCACCGTTCGAGCATGTCGGCATGGTCCATGGTGGGTATTATGACGCTTACTTTTCCGGCTCGATCTTCGGCGAGGGATATCTTGAGCGTCCCTTCCAAGAACCCGTCTTCGACTATCGAGCATGCGCCGATGGCGCGCAGATGGCCGGACAGAATCTTTTTTGCCGTTTCCGTATCACTTGCAGGGAATGCGTCGTTGGCCGTTTCGTTTTTTGCGGACGGGGAGAAAGCATGCAGAAGCACATAAGGGACGGCTTCGAATGGGAGCCCCTTTTCTATTGCTTTCAGCGAGAGGGCGTAGGCGATCAGCGAAGGGGATTGCGCGTTCTCGAACGATGTGCTCGATACGAGTTCTGCAGGGAAGAACGTCCCGTAACCAATCCAGTTTTCCGAGTATTCGAGTTGTTTGTTCAACGCTCCTTTTAGTTTCGGGCGAGAATGAATGCCCTGCTCGTCGACGGAATCTTCGTCGAAGACGACGATACTGAGGGGATCGTTCGACGCGCTCGCGATTGCCATGAGCGCGCCGCGCGCGAAAACGTCGCCTGCTTCCACCATGCAGATCCGCGCAGCGCCCGATTCTTTGGCTATCCTGATCACCTCGTTTGCTATTTGGCCCTTATCCGAAAGTTGCGTGAAGCTTATACGGCCGTCGGAATCTCTTAGCTGCGATGCGATCGAGCTAAGCACGGTGGCTTCCCAGTTCTCGAAGAGCTGGCATTTCAGCGATGCCAGTGTTTGTTCGATAAGGTGCGCTGGCGTGTCTTTCGCGAAAACGATTATATGCAGAGCGTCCTTGACAACAGGAACTAGCTCGGTCTCCAAGGCCTGCAACTCTCGCATTTTGGCGTCTAGCCAGCGCGGATAGGCATCCTGCTGTTCGTCGATGCTTTTGGTTCGTTCGGCTCTTTCGCAAATCACGCTGTCCGCTGCGATCGAGTCCATTGGGTAGAAGTTCGACGTGACTTCTCTTTGGGGGTCGCGTGCAAAAAGGCAGAAGTCGGTGAGGTGCCTTGGCGTTCTGAGCGTGGCGATGATTCTGCTCACTTCATGCCCTTTGCGCAGCAGTCCTTTCTGGAACTCGAATTCGTGGATTTCGACATCGAGCCCCTTAAGGTCGTTCCCTACCAGCTCTAGACAAGGCTTCGACTTGTCCGAACCACGCCAGTCGATGGCAATTCTCCAGACGACGTCTCCGTCCAAGGTGTCGAAGCAATCGTCAAGGTTCAAGTCGTATTGCCGTCGATGCAGCGGATTCTGCAAATCGATTTCCTCGATGGCGCCAAGTAGACTGAATTCCTCCGGAACGCGTCGACTGATTTTCGACAGGAACTCGGCATGGGAGACGTCTATATCGGCCACCAAGCCGCCCGTGTGTCTTTCCGTGATTTCAACGCGCGAGTCCGCTTCTGTGCCCTTCGCTGGAATCTCAATGAAAATGCAACCGCTGTTTCTTGCTTTTATGACGGGCACGTCCAGGGAGCACCTGCCGTTGACAAGCGTTGCCTTGTACCTTATTCGATCGTCTGCTTCGTTTTTCGATGCGATGTAGATCCGCAATCCTTTTTGCTCGCAGACAGGCGAAATTTTCATGGAGCCTCCCCTGTATTTTGCAGGAATGGTGGCGTTGCTTTCTTACTGCTCCGCCTTTTTTCGAATCGAGAGCGGCATCAAATACATGAGCCACAGAAGCACGAGGATCAATGCCAGATGGCATGCGCCAACCGCCAACGAAGAAAGCCCTCCAAGAGCGGCGAAGGATACGGAGCTCCAGTCGATGAACGCCGCCTCCACCTGATGGAGAACCAGCAGAAGCAATGAGTTGCGTCCGCAGAATTCGAAGAAGGCGTTAACGGCTCCTATTCTGCCGTCGAGGTACGCGCATATCTTGATGAGAGCGAAGGAGGCGATCACCGTAAGAGGCAGCCCGGCGAAGAAGGACGGGGTGAAAAACATGTTGCCCATGCTGAAGAAGACCTTCAGGCACAGCAAGCCGCCCCACGACACGACAAGGACGACGAGTACCCAGGCGTTCATACTGCCAACCCAGTCGTACTTCTTCGCCGCATAGCCCAGGTACATGAAGAACATCGCTATGAGGGCCTGGTCGAAGGCGAAAGGCAACGGCAGGACCCCGTATTCGAACACCGCCGCAGAGGCGAGCAGGAAGAACAAAACCCCCACCAGCACGGGATTCGCCGAGCGTTTCTCGCAGGCACCCACTATCACATTGAACACGATTCTTGCGACGAACAGTGCCATGAGAAACCAGGAAAGGCCGAGCATCGGAATGTTCCCCTGCTCAATCACGCCGCCCGATGCGAACAGCACTGCCAGCAGGTGCGACATGAGCGTGCCCATCTTGTCGGGAGACCGCAGAACGTCGACGATTATCAGGAAGAGGCATAGTCCAACGTACGGAAGAAGGAGTCTTTTCACTGAAGAGTACAGGTTCTGTTTGAACGGCTTAGCGCGGAAGGTGTATCCGGCGAGGACGAAAAACAATGGGACGTTGAAGGAATAGATGATCGCGTGAAGGGGGTTGCCGTATAGATAAGTGTGACCAAGTATGACGGCCAAAATGGCAAGTCCTTTTGCGGCGTCCACCCATCCTATTCTCTTTTTATCGGCCATAGTTGTCCACCTCGTGGGAAGGTTCATGTCAGGTCGTGGGCCGTTCAAAGCTTCGGTCCGGTATTCATACGATAGAATCTTATCAATAAACCAGCGAAAGGACCCCATCGTGAGTGACATCAAGATATTCATCGCGTGCCACAAGGACGATATCGTCGTTCCGGACAACCCGCTTTTCTTCCCCGTGCAGGTCGGGACGGCCTTGAGGAGTAGCCGCTTCGATGGGGTGGCGCACGACGACGAAGGTGAGAACATCTCCGGGAAAAATGAGTCCTACTGCGAGCTGACGGCGCAATACTGGGCCTGGAAGAACGTCGACGCAGACTACTACGGGTTCTTCCACTACAGGCGGTACCTGTCCTTCGCGGAGGAGGACTTCGAAACCAACTACTTCTCGGACGTGCTGTTCGACTACAACGACGAGGAAACGCTGGCTAAGATTGGCATCGAGGAAGGGCGCATGCGCGAGGTCATCGAGCAGTACGACGTCGTGGTCCCCGAGGCAGGGGAGTTCCCGAGCGGCGCCACGATCCTCGAACAGTATGGCCTTGCCAAGCAGCACAGGCTTGAGGACCTGGAATGCGTGCTCGACATCATTTCGGAACGCTATCCCGAGATGCTTCCCGCTGCGGAGGAATACCTCAACGGGACCAAGGGCTACTTCTGCAACATGTTCGTCATGAAAAAGGAGCTGTTCGAACCGTACTGCGAGTGGCTCTTCGATATTCTAGAGGAA
>CAQLOA010000113.1 GCA_948829205.1 uncultured Eggerthellaceae bacterium | reverse complement strand
AAACGGAAAGCGGTCGAAAGCTGGCGAAGCGCGGTGGGCGAGGACCTGCTTACGCGTTCGGAGGTGGAGAAGCTGACCGGCGTGACCATTCGCGCATTGGAACACTACGAGAAGGAAGGGCTTCTTTGCCCCAAGCGCACGGGTGAGAACGTGGCGAACAACCGACGCCTGTACGACGAGCACGACCTCGAGCGCCTGAAGCGCATATTGATTCTGGCGGAGTATGGCTTGGAACTGGCCCAGATCCGCGAGGTGCTCGACAAGGGCGACGCGCGGCTTGTAGAGGTGCTGGAAGAACAGGTGGACGAGCTCAAGCGCCAAGAGAATCGGCTTCGCAACCTGATTATGTTCGCGAAGTTTGCCAGCGTCACCGATACCGAGCTGTTCGAGGGCCTGATCGCCGGGCCTGAAGACATCGATACGTATGCAGACATGGTGCGCGGTTCCCGAGCATATAAAAACGCGATCGCGCTTCTGCGTAACGTTGACGATGACGACCTGCAAGAGATGTTCGACGAGCTGGGAGGAATCGTCGAGGACTTCGTCACGCTCGATGAGGCTGACGGCTTCCGTGGGGTCGAGCGGCAGATCGACCGTTTCAACGAGTGGTGGGACAGGAACGTGTCGCCTGTTGACGACGCAGGCTTCCTGGGATTCTGGGCGGTGTTCGAGGACGACAGCCTGCTGCCTGCGATCGTCGAGCATGTCGGAGGGGAGATTGCGTCGGGTTCACTTCAGATGTCGGCGTTCTTCGTGTGCATGAGGCGCCTGATGGTCAAGCAAGGCGCGGTGATAAAGGCGGTCGCCGAGGCGTCCGACGGGGACGTGGTGCTCGCGATGGAGCAGGCGCGGGGTGTGGCGGAAGCTATTTGGAGGGTGATGGGCGCTTCGGGGGAGGATTGTGTTGCAGGCGACGTTTGTGCCGCGGGGGAGGAGCGCGCTTCGGGCGCGGAGCTCATGCAGCTTTGCATGTCCGTCATGTCATACATGGAGGACATCCTGCAGGACGAGGAATTGATGGCCTACATCGATTACAAGCGCGAGGTCGCGCTTGGGGTGGAAGACGTTGCCAAGGTGCGGAACGTCTTCGAATTGATGGCTTAGAGGGCTAGGCGATGTTCGGAAATGCTGGATAGGCTTGGATGCTGACAAGCCGCGAGAACCCGGAAAGGCGACGCTTTAGAAAGTAACCAGGCTGCGCACCTCGGTTCCGAGCGCGTCCGCGATGCGCGACAGGTCGTCGATTCCGACGCCGACGCGGCCGGTCTCGATGCGCCAGATGTGGGACTTGCTGCTGCCCACCATGAGGGCAAGTCGCTCCTGGGAAAGCCCCTGGCTCTCCCTGCGTGCGCGGATGGCTTCGCCCAAGGCGAGTCGTTTCTGCTCAATATCCATGCGTTAAGCGTATGTGCTAGTATTTGCGATATGGCTTCAAATATGAAGCCAAATAGATAGCGATATGCCATCTGCTATCAACAGGAAGAGAGGAAAAGCATGATCAAAGTGAGATCGTTGATATGCGTAACTGCTTTAGTAGCAATAGTTTGTGCGGGAGTATTTGGAATCTCTGGCTGCAGCTCTCAGCAGAGCTCTGGAGACGCGAATCAAGGTTCGGCGGTAAAGGTAAAGTCTCAAGAAGGCTTTAGCCCGCTAGACACAAACATATCTATTGAAGAAACCACCCTAATGGATATTCCCGAGGCTACGGTTGTTGCGAATTCATTGACTTTCAAGAACGACAATGCATACGTTGAGGTTACTGCGACAAATAAAACCGACACAAAGATCAGCATCAATGCGGGGACGATGGGATACAGCGGGAATTTCGTCAACAACTACATGGTCACAAGCGGCTATCTAGGCCTTGAGCTGGAGCCGCTAGAAACCAAATCGGATGAGCTTTATTTCAATGGAAGCGAACTTCACCTTCTTGGTATAGACAAGATAGGCGAAATCGGCCTTGGCCTGAATGTTAAATATAACGAGTTTGGTAGTGGTTCGGTCGAGATGAATCTCGATGGCATAGCAAAAGACATTGCAAGCATCCGGACCAGTGCATATGATTCCGTGGACATGAACACTGACACGTATCAGGACTCCATTAATAACAACCTGGTTCTTTCAGCAACAGGTGCAAGTCTTCTGGCATTCGATGGCAATGGAGGGTTCGAACAATCCGGAATCAGCGTCAAGTCGATTTGCCTTGTGAAAAACAAGGACGAAGAGGTCACATTCTTTTTGGAGATTCAAAACAATAACGAAACGACAATCATGGCAACAGCCGGAGACGTGTCGGTGAATGGCGTCATGGCCTATGAGGGGTTATGGACAAGCGAAACGATTGCTCCAGGGAAGACCGCGATAATGGACATTTCACTGACCAACGTTACGGATAGCATCTCTGACCAGGTAGACCTAAACGATGTCTCGACCGTGGGGTTGGATTTCGGAGCTTCTGATGCGCAGTCAAATACGATAGTTGTTCCAGTGGAGCTCGAGTTTAACTTCTAGGGCGATTAGCCGATATATGCAAGATGATTGTTTTGGGCATGGGTCCTGAATACAAAAGGCGTCTGCGGATAGTAGACGCCTTTTGCATAATTCAACTACAAGTTATAGATAACTGTCGAATTGAAATATGATTTACTCGGTTTATGCTGAAAAGCGAGGATTGCTTTAGGGGGAACATTGGCTGCAAGGATTGTTTCTGGCCTCAAAGGTCTTTCCAGTAAACGCATGGCGCTGTATTTCGGAAAGGCTGCTCTTATTACGGTGCTGCTGTATCTATTGAGCAAGGCCGCTCCTGCTCTTCCCCTGCCCATGGTGCTTTTGTGCATGGTCGCTTTTGCTGTTGTGGCTTTGATTGGGTCCCTCCATTTTGTCGTCATGCGTCGCTTGCTTCGTCGCTTCAAGCTTCGAGAAAACGGCGACCTTGCGAGAATGAATAAAAAATGGGTGGTTTGTGCAGCGTTATTGTTCCTAGCCTCGCTCGTTTCTGCGTTAGTGTTCTTCCTGCAAGCCCCGACTTGGGGTACAACCGAATGGACGCTAACGGTTTTGGCGATTCCGGTCTATTACATCGTTTTCTTGGGGGACTTGCGGCTAAGCAGACGACAGCTTGCAGATGGGTTTGACAAGGCATCGGCGATGAAATGGGCCTTTTGGATTACAGGGGCACTTGTCTGTGTTCTGTACGTTTTGTGCGTCATGCTTTTCGAGCTTGAGCAAGAACCCGAAATGGTAACGATGAGATATGCGTTTGATCAGGTTCAGCTTCCGTATTCGGATAGTCCATGTGGGCTATTTGTTGACCTGGAGGCACTGACGTCATTTCTGGGGGGTTTGAAGTTCTACGCTTTGCATAATGTGTCACAAGTTTATTCATGGGTTGCCGTTGTGGTTGATGCCATTATGTTCGCGGCGGCTTTCTTTGGACTGTCCAGTCAGTTTTGTTTTTGCATGTTGGACAATGCTGAAGTGAGGGCGGAGTTCCAGGAATTGCCTCCGGCGAACATGGGGAATGCGAGCGAAGGCAATATGCTTGCAAGGTACTTCGTCGTTCTTGCTTCGATTGCTTTTGTGTTTTGCGGCGTGCTCGTTGTGGCGAACGGACAAATCGAGGACGAGAGAACCAATAGCGAGTTTACCTCTGTTGTGAGCTGGGTAGAAGCTCGAAAGCAGAACCTTATCACTTTGTATGATGCGAAGATCGAGATTGAGGCTGCCAAAATCGATATGCTCAATGCTCTCACACCAGAATTGAATGTGTATTACGGCAAATGCACATCGAATGTCGACAAGTACATCGACGGACATGTTGAAGAGGAGAAGAGCTGGTTCGAAAGCGTAGGGGATTGGTTTGGGTCGATGTTCAATGTACACGATGGCGATGTTGGCAAAGCGAAACAGGAGTTTATCGAACAGATTTCGGAAGGTACAGATTGGGCTAGCGTAAGCAGCACATACAGCATGTATCGTGACATTCTTTCCGGTAAAACTCATGAATTCGGAGAGGGTCTTCACGAGATTACGGGCGTGGAGAGCGCCGATGTCGAGCTGCCTGAAAAGCTTGACCCATGGCTATCGCTGAGTGATGAAAAAGTTAGCGATGTGCTAATGAACAAAGACCTAAGTCGTGACAAGCTGAAGGAACAGATAATCGGGCTAATCGATAGCGCACATCAAGACGTGTTAGACACTTTGAGCGTTCTTGATGTGGTTTCCGATCAGCAAAGCGAATAGGCCAGGTATCTAGCCACCAAAGGCGATACTGTACGTGATGCTGTCTAGGATTTCCGAAGTGGAGCTATTCGAACCAGTTTATGTCCAAATCTCTCGGAGCATGGCGGACTGGATGCGCCATTTCGTATACAGCCTCATCCCATTCCTTGGCTTTCCTTATGCGAGCGTCAGCGTCTTCGACAGACGTTGTGTTTCCTGCCAGGAATGATTCATAGCCACGCATGAGTCCATCGTGGATGCTTTGCTCGCGGATCTTGTCGTCCTGAGGTGAATCGTGTTCTTCGAATGGATTCGACTTCGGCTCTTTTCCAGGTATCATTGCCGTTTCTTTCGATGCGATTTAGAGCATCTTATCATTCATAACGAAACTCTTTAATGAAACACGCTTGTTTCGTATCGTTGATACATGACGTCATGGATAAATCGTGAATGCTTGCAAGTCCGAAATCGGACGCTATAATGATAGTCCGAAATCGGACTGTAGGAATAGTAGGAGCAACCAGCATGCCAACCAACGAAGCGACCACGCTAGCCCATGACCCCCTCACGCTGCAGGCTGTCGCGGCCATCAACGAGCTGTACCGGCGTACCGACGAGCTGTATCACGAGGTTGCGCGCAGTATGGGCCTTCCCGACTGCGCGTTCGAAATCATGTACAGCCTTTGGGAGCATGACGGACTCACGCAGGCGCAGCTGTGCAAGACCAGCTTCTCCACGAAGCAGACGGTGAGCTCGTCGATCAAGCGGCTTTGCGAAGAAGGCCTTGTGGAGGTGCGCGTCGGGGGAGCGGCGGACGCGGAAGGCCACGCCAACGCGGAAGGCCACGCCAACGCGGAAGGCCGCGCCAACGCGGAAGGCCATGCCAACGACGGCAGCCGCACAAGCGGCGACGAAGGCGCCCGCGTCGGCGTTAGCGACCGCGCCAACGTCCGCACCAACGATCGCGCCCGCACCGTCCATCTGACGAAGGCCGGCCGCCGCTTCGCCCGCGAGCGCATCGTGCCGGTGCTGGACGCAGAGTGCGCCGCGGTCGACATCTTCACCCC
>CAQLOA010000112.1 GCA_948829205.1 uncultured Eggerthellaceae bacterium | reverse complement strand
GTTCATGGCCGACGCCTCGGTGGCGCCCGACACGCTGTAGAAGTGCGACTCCTGCGTGCGCTGGTTCATCAGCACGAACCCGATGATGGAGTTGTCGGCAGTGGCGGACGTGACGCCGGTGTACACCCACACGTCGTCGTCCTTGGCGATGTAGTTGTAGCCGGCCGTCCCGTCGGTACCAGGCGTGGTGCGCACCACGCCCTCCTGGCCCAGGAACGAGTTCAGCCATCCGTTTAGGTACGAGCCGTACCAGTTGTACTGCTCGATGAGCAGTTCAGCCGGGAACACGCGGTCGACCCACTCGGGAACCTCGCCGATGCCCATCTCGGTGCACTCGCCGGTGGTAGCGTCGCACAGGACCACCTTGTCGATCGTGTAGCCGCCGAACAGCCCGATGGTGAACGTGCGCACAGGGCAGATCCACCAGGCGTGGCCCTCCTCGTCGATCTCGAAGGAGAACTCGTCGAAGATGTAGAACGGGTACTTCAGCTGCACGTAGCGGTCGATGTTGCGCGCCAGGGGCTCGCTCTGCGAGTAGTATATGGGGCTATCGCCCAGGCGAACGATCTCGGCGTCCTGCGTGGTCATGTTGACCAGCGAGTACGCAGGGATGCCGCCGTCGCGGTTGGTGAACCACTTGAACAGGTCGGCGTACCCCAGCGGGCTTACGCGCACGGGTGCGCCCTTGTAGTTTATCTGGCTGTACAGCGACGATATCTCGAACTGGCTGACGTACTCCGGGATGGAACCCATCTCGCGGTCGCCGATCTGGATGGCCGACTCGCGGTCGATGACGGGGATCTGGTTGTAGTCCACCTCCTGGATGTCCTGCGCGAACTCCAGCGTGTCCGTCTTCAGAACGTTGGTGTACTTCTCGGCATTGCCGGGGATGATGGCGTTCGAGAACAGCGCTCCTATAAGGCCGACCGCGATGACGGCCACGGGAATGAGCGCCAGCCACTTGGTGCGCTTGGCTTTCGTCGGGCTCTTCTCGATCTTCCCGCTGCCGTTCTTGTAGCTTTGGTGCCTGTACCAGATGAGCACGAACGCAACCAGGCATATAAGCCCGATGGCGAACCACAGGCTTTCTGAATTGATGCTTATGGCCGGATGGAACCACCAGTACAGCGCGGCAATGACCAGGATTGCGACGACTATGAGCGCGACCCAGCCTCCCTTGCCCTTGGGTCCGTGGACGTCGTCCAAGAACGACAGGTCGAGATGCGGCGTGCCTCCCCCGCCGCCCTTGCGGCCGCCAGCCTTCGAGCCTCCGGACGCGTTGCCGTCGGATGCCCCACCCTGCGCGCCAGAAGCGCCCGCAGCACCTGCGCCGATGTCGTCCGTGTTCATCCCCGAGGCGCGCAACGCCTCGAGCAGGCTCTCGAATCCAGACTTCGCCATGCTTCCTCCTAAGCCAGTTCCCTCAGGACGTACTGAAGGATCCCTCCGTTTTCGTAGTATCTGCCTTCCGTGGGAGTGTCTATTCTCACAAGCGCGCGGAACTCCGTCTTCGTCCCGTCCGCCTTCGTTGCCACGACGTTTACCATCTCGTCCTCGGGCACTCCGTCCGAGAACGTGACGTTCGATATGGTGTACCGCTCCGTGCCGTCCAGGCCCAGCGTCTGTGCGTTCTGGCCCTCCTCGAACTGCAGCGGCAGAATCCCCATGCCAATCAGGTTCGAGCGATGGATGCGCTCGAAGCTCTCGGCTATGGCGGCCTTGACCCCCAAAAGCATCGGCCCCTTCGCGGCCCAGTCCCTCGACGACCCCGAGCCGTACATCTTGCCTGCGATGACTATGGACGGCGCCTCGTCGTCCATGTAGCGGCATGCCGCATCGAACATGGTGGTGACCTCGCCCGTGCCGGCATCGCGCGTGTAGCCGCCCTTGCGGCCTCCGGCCAGCTTGTTCTGCAGCTTCACGTTGGCGAAAGTGCCGCGCATCATCACCTCGTGGTTGCCGCGCCTCGATCCGTAGGTGTTGAAGTCCGCGTCGTCCACTCCCGCCTTGCGCAGGTAGTCGGCAGCCGGCATGTCGGGAGCAATGGCCCCGGCCGGAGATATGTGGTCGGTGGTTATGAAGTCCCCGAACAGGCCGAGCACCGCCGCATCGCGTATTTCGGGAGCGCCTTCGGGAAGGGCCCCCATGCCGTCGAAGTAGGGCGGCCTGCGCACGTAGGTGGACGACTCGTCCCAATCGAACGTGTCGCTTGCCTTCGTGTCAAGGGCCTGCCACACCCCGTCGCCGTCATAGAGCGACCCGGACCCTTGGCCGTACAGGCCAGGAACCACCAGCTCGGCGACCAGGCGGTCCACCTCGGACTGGTCGGGGGCGATGTCGCGCAGATAGACCGGATTGCCGTCCGGATCGGTTCCCAAGGCATCGCTTTCGAAGTCGAAGTCCATCGTTCCCGCAATGGCGTAGGCGACCACGTGCGCGGGCGTGGTCAGATAGTTCTGCGACACGTCCGGCGATATGCGGCCCTCGAAGTTCCGGTTCCCTGAAAGCACGCTGGTCAGCTCGATCTTCGCGGAAGCGTTATGCATCGATTCGCTCAAAGGCCCGGAGTTGCCGATGCAGCTCATGCAGCCGAAGCCGCAGGTGTAGAAGCCCAGCTGCTGCAGGTGCGCAAGAAGCCCCGCCTCCTGCAGCAGCATCTCGGTCGAATGGCTGCCCGGGGCAAGGATGGTCTTCACCCAGGGCTTGGCGGAAAGACCACGCGTTACAGCGTTTCGGGCCACGATGCCTGCTTGAAGCATCATCGACGGGTCGGTGGCCGTGGTGCAGCTGGTCACGGCCGCGATGGCGATGGCGCCGTCGGCCAGCTCGTGTTCGCGTCCCATCGCCTCCACTATGGCCCGGTTGCTGCCGTCCAGCCCGTGCTCTTCGCAGACCTCTCGGAAGCGGCGCCCCGAATCGGCGACGTCGAAGCGGTCGTGGGGGCGCGAAGGGCCCGACACGGAAGGCCTAACGGAGGACAGGTCCAGCTCGATGACCTCGGAGTACCTGCGCCCCCCTTCGTCCTCCTCGCCCTCGCTCCAGAATCCCTGCGCCTTCGCATAGGCCTCCACCAGCGCGGTCTGCTGCCCGGTGCGTCCCGTAAGCCGCAGGAAGTCGATGGTCCGCCTGTCCACCGGGAACAGGGTGCAGGTGCAACCGTACTCGGGCGTCATGTTGGAAATGCATGCGCGCTGAGTGGCGGACAGCTCGGCCACGCCCGGCCCGAAGCATTCGACGAAGCACCCGACGACGCCTCTTTGGCGCAGGATCTGCGCAAGCGTGAGAGACACGTCCATGGCGGCCACGCCCGGCGCAAGGCTGCCTGTCATGCGGATGCCGATGACGCGCGGCACCAGCGTGGTGACAGGCTGCCCAAGGGCTGCGGCCTCGGCCTCTATGCCGCCGACGCCCCAGCCCAAGACGCCGATGCCGTTCGCGGTCGGCGTGTGCGAGTCGGTGCCCACCAGCGTGTCGAAGTAGACCAACTGAGCGGCATCGGCATCGGATGCGTTGCCTTCGGCTGGGCGCTGCATGACCACCTGCGCGAACTGCTCGATGTTCAGCTGGTGGCAGATGCCCTGCCCGGGCGGGACGATGCGAACGTTCTCGAACGACGCCTGGGCCCACTTCAAAAACTCGTAACGTTCCTTGTTTCGCTGGTATTCCAGCTGCGCGTTCCTCTCCAGGCTGTCCGGGCATCCGGCTACGTCGGCGATAACGGAATGGTCTATCACCATGTCGCACGGAATCTGCGGATTGATCCTGGCAGGGTCGCCGCCCAGCTCGGCGCACGCCTCTCTCATGACTGCGAAGTCGACGAACACGGGAACCCCCGTGAAGTCCTGGAACAGCACGCGCGCGGGCGAGAACTCGACCTCGTCGCCCGCCTCGCCGGACCGCGCGGCCTCGACGATGCGGGCCGCCATGGTCTGCGCCTCCTCGTCGGTGCACGCGTTGCGCACGACGTTCTCGAGCAGCACCTTCAGGGAATAAGGAAGCTCCCGGGCCCCGTCGATCCCCGAGATGGGACAATAGGCGTATTCCTTCCCATCTACGGTCAGAGTCTCAGTGCAATCGGTGCGCATTCTCGACCTCCTTCGGCTACGAAAGCTCGTCCACGAGGGCTTCCGTGAACTCGGTGCAGGACGCGGGCTCGGACGCGGTGCGCGATGGCCTGCGGATGTCGCCCGTGAGGTGCTCGCCCTTGGAATACACGGCACGCACCGCGTTGCGTATGCGGGCAGCAGCGTCGCGCTCTCCCAGATGGTCGAGCATCATGGCGGCGGACAGGATCTGGGCGGTCGGGTTCGCGAGATTCTTGCCTGCGATGTCGGGCGCCGACCCATGCACGGCCTCGAACACCGCGCACTCCCTGCCTATGTTCGCCCCAGGAGCCAGCCCAAGGCCGCCGACGAGCCCTGCAGCCAGGTCGCTGGCTATGTCGCCGTAAAGGTTCGGGAACACGATGACGTCGAACTGCGATGGGTCCATGACCATGTTCATGCAGAAGGCGTCGACGATCTTGTCGTCGAAGGCGATGCCCCCCTCGTGCTTCCTGGCTACTTCGCGGGCTTCGCGCAGGAACAAGCCGTCGGAATGCTTCATGATGTTGGCCTTGTGCACGGCCGTGACCTTCTTGCGGTCGTTGGCCTCCGCATACTCGAACGCGAATTCCACGATGTTGCGCGTGGCACCCACGGAGATGGGCTTGATGGATATGCCCGAATCCTTGGAGATGCTTCCCTTGCCATGCGCTTCTATGAACCCGATGAGTTCCTCCGTGTCGCGCGCGCCCTCCTCGAACTCGATGCCTGCGTAAAGGTCTTCGGTGTTCTCGCGGACGATCACGAGGTCGACGTCGTCGTAACGTCCGCCCGCGCCAGGTATGGACATCACTGGACGCAGGTTCACGTAAAGGTTCAGAGTCTTGCGCAGCGCCACGTTCACGCTTCTGAAGCCGGTGCCGACAGGGGTGGTCACCGGCCCCTTGATTGCGGTCTTGTACTCGCGTATGGCCTGCACCGTCTCGTCGGGAAGCGGCGTGCCATGCTCGTCGATGCAGCCGGCTCCGGCCTGCTGCACCACCCAGTCGATGTCCACGCCGCTGGCCGCCACGACCTGCTGCATGGCAGCAGAGGTTTCTACCCCGATCCCGTCCCCCGGGATCAGCACTACGGAATGCTTCGTCATGTCTCGTTCCTTGGCTTGTTCTTCGTGTTGCGAGAAGGCCCCCGAAGGGCTTACTTCTTCTTGGACAGGTTGCTTTCTATCTGGACGGCCCGCTTGCCCAG
>CAQLOA010000111.1:5009-5344 GCA_948829205.1 uncultured Eggerthellaceae bacterium | reverse complement strand
AGGTGAGCAGCGACGACTGGAACCAGCCGCGGTGCTGGTCGGAGCCCTCCAGGTAGATGTCGGCGGGGAACCTGAGCCCCTCGCCCGCCCTGTGCTTGAGCACGCTGGTGTGCGAGACGCCGCTTTCCCACCAAACGTCCAGGATGTCCTTCTCGGGAACCACCTCGGCACATCCACACTTCCCGCATTTGGTGCCGGCGGGAAGGTAGTCCTTCGGGTCGGTTGTGAACCAGGCGTCGGAGCCGTGGGTTCGGAACAGCTCTATGACTGCCTCGAACGTGCCCTCGTCCGCCACGGTCGAGCTCAGAGGCGACCACCAAGGTCATGAAGAGCAA
>CAQLOA010000111.1:0-4999 GCA_948829205.1 uncultured Eggerthellaceae bacterium | reverse complement strand
CGCCACGGTCGAGCCGCATTTCGCGCACTTGAACACCGGTATGGGCACGCCCCACGAACGTTGGCGCGATATGCACCAGTCGGGGCGGTCTGCGACCATGGCCGAGATGCGGTTGCGGGCCCACTCGGGAATCCATCGGACGTCCTTGTCGATGGCTATGAGCGCATCCTCGCGCAGCGAGTTCGTATCCATGGACACGAACCACTGGTCTGTCGCCCTGAAGATGACGGGCTCGTGGCAACGCCAGCAATGCGGGTACGAGTGCACGATGTCCTGCCTGGCTACGAGCGTGCCCTGCTGGTCGAGCCATTCGATGATCTTCGGGTTGGCGTCGTTGACGTTCAGCCCTGCGAACTGGCCCGCCTCGTCGGTGAGGACGCCGTTGTCGTCGACGGGCATGAGCAGCGGCACGTCGAACTCGAGTGCGACCAGGTAGTCGTCCTGGCCGTGTCCGGGGGCGGTGTGGACGGCACCCGTGCCCGTGTCCAGCGTGACATGGTCGCCGTATATCACGGTGCCCTTCAGGTCCTGCCTGATGGGTGCCGTGTAGGTCAGCCCGCACAGCTGCTTTCCCTTGATGCGCACTGGCTCGCCGTCCGAAGTTGCAAGCGAGTAGCCTTCCCATCCGGCTATCTCGGCAACGCCTTCCACGAGATCCTCGGCCATGAGCATCTGCTTGCCCGCCGCGTCGACCATGACGTAGTCGGCGTCGGGAGCGAGGGACACGGCGGTGTTCGCGGGCAGCGTCCAGGGGGTCGTGGTCCAGATGAGCACGTACGCGTCGCCCTCAACCCCAGCCGCCTCGAAGACGCCGGGCACCGAGTCGAGCTTGAAGGCCACGAATATGGACGGCGAGCTCTCGTCGCCGTACTCGATCTCGGCCTCGGCAAGCGCCGTGTGGCAGTTCATGCACCAATGGATGGGCTTGCGTCCGCGGTAGATCGACCCCTTCAGGTACATGTCGCGGAACAGCTCGACGTTGCCGGCCTCGTAGTCGGGCGCGTACGTGAGGTACGGATGCTCCCAGTCGGCGTTCACGCCGAGCCTCTTGAACCCCTCGCGTTGCAGGTCGACGTTCTCGGTGGCCCACTCGCGGCACAGCTCGCGCAGCTTCGGAAGCGGCGTTTCCGCCATCTTCTTGGGCCCAAGGCTCTTTTCGACCATATGTTCGATGGGCTGCCCGTGGCAGTCCCAGCCAGGGACGTAAGGCGTGAAGTACCCGCGCTGGGCGTGGCTTTTGTTGACGAAGTCCTTGAGTATCTTGTTGAAGGCGTGCCCGATGTGGATGGGACCGTTGGCGTACGGAGGTCCGTCGTGCAGCACGAACGGGCGGCCGTCCCTGTTCTTCTCCAAAACCTTCCAATAAATGCCTTCGGCTTCCCACTTCTCGAGCCTCTTCGGCTCGTTCGTCGGGAGGTTTCCGCGCATGGGGAAGTCGGTTTGGGGAAGGTTCATGGTGTTTTTGTAGTCGTTTGCCACTTCGGTACCAATATGCCTTTCGAAGCCTTGCCTTGAGGCGGTCGGATATAATTGCCTCAACAGTATAGATTATCCGTCGGAAGCGGGGAAACATGGCCTTCAAGATTCTCACGGACTCGTCCTGCAACCTTCCCGAGCACATGATCGACGAGTTCGGGCTGGAGGTGTTCCCCCTCACGTTCATGGTCGACGGCGAGCAGCATCAAAGCTACCTCAAGGGCACGACTACCGACCTCGGCCAGTTCTATTCCATGATGCGCGAGGGGAAGGTCATCACCACGTCGCTTCCGAACCTGGACGACGCAGAGAAGCTGCTGCGCCAGCAGCTTGACGAGGGCAACGACCTGCTTTACCTCGGGTTCTCCAGCGGGCTTTCCGGGACGTTCGACGCCATAAGGCTGCTGATGGACCAGCTGGCCTCGGAATACCCCGACCGCAAGCTGTACGCCGTGGACACGCTGGCGGCGTCCCTGGGCGAAGGGCTCCTCGTGTGGCATGCCTGCAAGCTTGCCCAGGATGGGGCGTCCATCGAGGAGGTGCGCGACTGGGTGGAGGACAACAAGCTTCACCTGGCTCACTGGTTCACCGTGGACGACCTCATGTTCCTGTTCCGCGGCGGCCGCGTGTCCAGGACCAGCGCCTGGGCCGGCACCATTCTGAACATCAAGCCCGTGATGCACGTGGACGACGAGGGACACCTCATCCCGCTGGACAAGGTGCGCGGGCGCAAGAAGTCGCTGGACGCGCTTGTCGAGCACATGGCGCAGACAGGGAACGAGCCCCTGGCCGACCAGATGGTTTTCATCACCCACGGCGACTGCCTGAAGGACGCCGAGTACCTGGAGGCCAAGGTCAAGGAGCGCTTCGGTGTGAAGGATGTCGTGATCAACTACGTCGACCCCGTGATAGGCGCGCATTCAGGCCCCGGAACCATGGCCCTGTTCTTCCTTGCCAGCGAAAGGTAGTTTTTTCGTTCGCGCGAGGGCATGCCGGCGCCTTGCGAGATTAATCAGTTGAACTTGAAGACCTTCTGGGCCAGGTGGTAGCCGCCGAGGCCGAAGCGCCTCCCTGCCTCGGTGGGAAGGTTCGTCCAGAAGTTGACCACCTTGTAGCGCATCTTGCGGTAGAGGTTGGCGTCCTTCGCGCGCAGGTAGTCCCACACCTCCTGAAGCTTCCCGTCGTCCTCGGGCGTGTTCTTCATGCGCAGGAAGACGGAGCATATGCACATCATCATGGCCAGGTAGTTCTCCATGTACTTGCGAAGCTTCCTTGGCTCCACCTTCTCGACGTCGATGGCGTCGATCATCGTCTTGGTGACCCTGATCTGCTGGTCCATGCGCGCCATCATGGTGTCCTCGTTGACCGACTGGCCCTCGCGGCCTATGAAGTAGTGGTACATGTCGACGTCCATGTAGTAGATGGACTTGACGTAGGGCAGCGGCTCGTAGACGAAGACGTTGTCCACGTAGAAGCAGTGCTCGGGAAGGCGCAGCCCGATTTCCTTCAGCAGCTGCGTGCGGTAGACGACCGAATGCATGAGGATGTAGCGCGACGGGCCGAAGTTGCCTATCTCGTCCCAGCCGAACTCGCGTCTTTCGGGAAGCACGCGCCTATACCGCATGGTGGTGCTCTTGTCCTCGTAGACCTTCTCGTACACGTAGTTTGCTATAAGCATGTCGAGCGGGTCCTCGCGCGCTTCCTGCTGGCGGAGGACGTCCAGGACCTCGCGCATCGCCGCGGGCCCGAGCCAGTCGTCCGAGTCGACCACCTTGTAATACATGCCCGTCGCGGCGTCCAGGCCGGCGTTCACGGCCGACCCATGGCCGCCGTTCTCCTTGTGTATCGCCCGCACCCTGTCGGGATGAGCCTTCTCCCACCCCTTGGCCTTGGCGAGCGTGTCGTCCGTGCTTCCGTCGTCGACGAGCAGCACTTCGATGTCGTCTCCACAGGCGAGCAGCGACTCGACGCACTTGTCCATGTAGTCGGCCGAGTTGTAGCAGGGCACGGCGAAGGTCAGCGTCTTCATCGCGCTTGGTGCTCCTTGGCTGCGGCGACGAGCTCGCGGGAAAGGTCGAGGGCGTTCTCGACTATCTTGTCCATGTTGTAGTACTTGTACTCGGCTAGGCGCCCTATCAGGTGGAAGTTGGGAAGCGACTCGGTAAGGGCGCGGTAGCGCTCGTAGTGTGCGACGTTCTCGTCGTTGAGGATGGCGTAGTAGGGGATCTGCCTGTCGGGGTCCTCGTAGGGACGCGAGTACTCCTTCATGATGGTGGTGTTGGGCCCCTTCTGGCCCGTGAGGTGCTTGAACTCGGTTATGCGCGTGTAGTCCTCGGTCACGGTGTAGTTGACGGTTCCGCAGGGAAGCCTGTACTCCTCGTCGTAGGTCTCGTAGACGAAGTCGAGGCTCCTGTAGGGCAGGCGTCCGAACCTTCCGATGAAAAGCTCGTCAAGCGGCCCCGTGTACACGATGGGGCCTTCGAAGGCCTTGCCAAGGATGCTTATCGACTTCAGCTTGGAATCCTCGGAGCCGTCGAGGAACTCGAGGTCGAAGACCCCTGTGGCGTCGGTGTTCAGGCACACCGTGATGCTGTCGTGCCCGAGCATCTCCTCGAAGAGCCTGGTGTAGCCGTAGATGGGCATGCCTTGGTAGGTGTCTTGGAAGTACCTGTCGTCGCGGGAGACGAACACGGGCACGCGCGCGGTGACGGAAGGGTCGACCTCCTCGGGGGTCTGCCCCCACTGCTTCTGCGTGTAGTACAGGAAGACGTTCTTGTAGACGAAGTCGGCGACCTCGGCCAGCTCCTCGTCGTCGCCTTCGCGAAGCTCGTTGATGGTGACCTTCCGCTCGTCGCCGTAGGTGTCCACGAGCTTTTGTATGAGGCGTGCCGCCTTTTCGGGGCCGAAGGCGATCTCCATGGAGTTCTTGTTGAACGGCACCGGCATGTAGGTGCCGTACCAGTCGGCGAGCACGTGGTGCTGGTATCCCAACCAGCCCGAAAACTGGCGCAGGTAGTTGAACACCCTTTGGCTGTTGGCATGGAAGATGTGCGGACCGTAGCGATGCACCAGTATCCCGGCGTCGTCGTACTCGTCGTACATGTTTCCGGCTATGTGCGGGCGCTTCTCGATGATCAGCACCCTCATGTCCGCCATGTCGGCAAGCTGGCGCGCGACCACGCTTCCCGCGAAGCCGCTGCCTACGACCACCGCATCGAAGGACTCGATGTCGATCTCGTTGAATTTCGCATAGTTGACGCTCATGATCGCCTTCCGTTCGTCCCCGCAGCCGGGGTTGTCAGCACGTCTTCGGAATTGTAGGACAAAACAGCCGCCGGATGCAGCAGACTGGCCGCCGCGGCCCGTCTAGTTGGATGCCGCCTGGACGCAGGTGATGGCCACGACCCCCACTATGTCGGAAGCGCTGCATCCGCGGGAAAGGTCGTTGACCGGGCGCGCAAGCCCCTGGGTGACAGGTCCGTAGGCCTCGGCCTTGGCCAGGCGCTGCACGAGCTTGTAGCCG
>CAQLOA010000110.1 GCA_948829205.1 uncultured Eggerthellaceae bacterium | reverse complement strand
GACAACGTCACGGTGATCGTTGTCGACGTCACTGGGTACAGTCCGCAGAAGACCCGCAAGATAGTGCGCCGTGGCAAGTTCACGGCTGCGCTCATCATCACGCTGATGGTGCTGATCATCGGCGGCGTGGCGGCGGCGTTCGGCTTCTGGGTGAACACCTCCGCATACCTTGGCGAACAGGACGGCAAGGTCGCCATATACCGCGGCGTGCCCGGCGACTTCCTAGGAAAGAGCTTCTCCAATCTTGAAGAGGTCACCGACGTGCAGCTCGACAGCCTGCAGGCCGTCATGCCTGGGCCCGCGTCGCGCATTCGCGAAGGCGGCGTGGCATGTGATTCGTTGGATGCCGCGAAGAGCCTCGTGGGCGACTACAAGCGCGAGATTTCGAAGAAGGGCGGTTCGAACACTGCGGACAGCGCCCCGGACGATGGTAATAAAAATCCTGAAGACTAACGAACAAACCCAAACCAGCATCGTCTGCGAGGCGGTGTCATGACTCGCCGTAACGTAGAGCTGCTACTTCTCTGCGTGGCCGCCCCGTTGGTGATCCTGATGTTCGCAATGATGGTGCTCAGCGGCGCAGGTTCCGAAGAGGGGTTCCAGGCGCTTTCCTTCAACACGCTGGGCGTTCCGATAGGCATATTCCTGGCGTTCCTGCTTGCTCACTTCGCCATCCGCAAGCTGGCTCCCAATGCCGACCCTGCGCTCTTGCCCATCACGTTCGCGCTTTCGGGCATCGGCATAGCTTTCGTCACCCGGCTTGCCCCAGCGGCTGCAACCCGTCAGCTGGTGTGGATGTTCCTCGGCGTCGCCGCGCTCGTGCTGGTGCTGGTGTTGGTGCGCAGGCTCGATCGGCTGTCCAACTACAAGTACACGCTGATGGTCGTCGGCGTGCTGCTGCTGCTTTCGCCCATGCTTCCCGGCATCGGCGAGGAAATCAACGGCAGCCGTCTTTGGCTCTCCATCGGCGGCTTCTCCTTCCAGCCCGGCGAGTTGGCGAAGATCTTCATCGTGCTGTTCCTGGCCGCCTACCTTGCGCAGAACCGCGAGATGCTGTCCGTCTTCACGTGGCGCGTTGGTCCGGTCAATCTGCCCAGCCTGCAGACGCTGCTTCCGCTGATAATCATGTGGGCGTTGGCGTTCCTCATCGTCGTCCTGGAAAAGGACCTCGGCAGCGCGCTGGTGCTGTTCCTGATGTTCATCGTCATGCTTTACGTTGCCACGGGCAAGAAGCTCTACGTTGCCGCCGGGGTGGTGCTTGCTGCCATCGCGGCCGTGCTGCTCTTCTTCATGTTCGGGCACGTGCAGCAGCGTGTCGACATCTGGCTTGACCCTTTCGCTGACGCCCAGGGCACCGGCTACCAGATCGTCCAAAGCCTCTACTCGCTTGCGGACGGCGGCATGTTCGGCGCCGGCATCGGCCGCGGCATGGCCGATTTGATTCCCTATGCGGAAAGCGACTTCATCTTCTCGGCCATAGGCGAGGAAGGGGGCCTGCTTGCCGCTGCGGGCGTGCTGTTGCTGTACCTGGTGTTCGCCATCCGCGGCATCTACACGGCGGCGCGCGCCAAGTCCGACTTCAGCTCGTTCACGTCGGTGGGCGCGACCTCCATCGTCGTGCTGCAGGCATTCATAATCGTCGGTGGCATCACGCGCCTGATCCCGCTTACGGGCATCACACTCCCGTTCATAAGCCAGGGCGGGTCGTCTCTTCTGGCCGGGTTCATCATCGCGGGGCTGCTTCTGCGTGCTGGTGACGAGGCAACGGGACGCGAGTCCGAGCTGACCATGACCCACGCCACGTTGCACAGCACCGGGGTGCTCGGACGCGTGTCGCTGGGGAAGCGCCTGACCAACACCATGATCGTGTTCTCGGCGATGTTCGCGCTTCTGGTGGCAAGCCTCACCTACATCATGGTGATCGACGCCAACAACATCAAGGCGATGCCTGGCAACAACCACACCATCATGAAGGAAGCCGAAAGCCCGCGCGGCACGATTTCCACCTACGACGGGGTGATCCTGGCCGAGTCGGTCAAGCTCGAAGACGGCAGCTACGAACGCGAATACCCGGCGGGCAACCTGGCCTCGCACGTGGTGGGGTACTATTCCTCGCAGTATGGAACCAGTGGCATCGAAGCGTCCATGAACGATTCGTTGCGGGGCACCGAGAACTATGCCAGCTGGACCGATGTGATCAACTCGCTGGCCGGGGTGTCCCAGCCTGGCAACGACGTCACGCTCACGCTGAATTCTAAGGTGCAGCAGGCAGCGCAGGATGCGATCGCAGGATACAAGGGTGCCTGCGTGGTCATCGACCCTACGACGGGCGCGGTTCTGGGCATGGCGTCTTCCCCTACCTACGATGCGTCAAACGTCGATGAAGTCCTGAAAAGCGCATCGTCCGGCGCGGGGTCGTCGGGCGGCGATTCGTCCGAGCTGCTTAACCGCGCAACCCAATCGCTGTACGCGCCAGGCTCGACGTTCAAGATCGTGTCGCTCACCGCGGCGCTCGAAGACGGCGTCGCCACCGAAAGCACGGTGTACGACTCGCCTTCCGAGCTGGACATAGGCAATGCGCCGGTCACCAACTTCAACGACCGCGACTGGGGCGAGGTCTCGCTCGCCCGTGCGTTCGAGTTGTCGTCCAACACGGTGTTCGGTCAGGTGGGCGTCGAGCTGGGGTCGCAAAGGCTTGTGGACGCCGCCAAGAAGTTCGGCTTCAATGACGAGCTGAAGTTCGACCTTCCCGTGGCCGAGTCGCTCATGCCCGACCCCGAGGAGATGACCACGTGGGAAACCGCCTGGGCAGCTGCTGGCGAGCCCGTCGGCGAACACGAAAGCCCTGCCGGTCCCCAGGCCACCGTGCTGGAGATGGCGCTGGTCGGCTGCGGCATTGCGAACGGCGGCACCATCCTGAACCCCTATCTTGTGGAAGGCGTCTACAATTCGAACGGAACCCGCGGGTATTCGGCGTCGCCAAACAAGCTTTGGCAGGCCACGAGCACCGAGGTCGCAAACCGGGTGCTCGAGGTCATGAAAGGCGTCGTTAACAGCGGAACCGGCACCGCGGCGGCTATTTCGGGCGTGCAAGTCGCGGGCAAGACGGGAACCGCCGAGCACGAAGGCAAGGCGGACGACAGCTGGTTCGTCGGGATAGCCGACGCCGACGGTGGTCGCAACGTGGTGGTGGCGCTCATGCTTGAAGAGGTGGGCACCTCGGCCCATGCTCCCACCCAGGCCCGCTCGGTGCTGCAGGCGGCTTTACAAGCAAACGGTACTCTTTAGGCAACCACCTGTTCGGTAGGCGTGGCGGGTTCGGGCAGGTCAGCGGCGCAGTGGTAGCAGCGCGTGGCCCCCACGTTCACTTCTTCCTTGCAGTAAGGGCAGATGGGCGCGACCTCGGCCACTTCCTCGCCGGCGGCGTTGCGGTGCACCAGCTTCTTGGAATGGTCGCGCATCTTGTTGAACGCCTTCACGATGAAGAACACGCAAAGCGCGATGATCAGGAAGTTGATGATGGCCCCGATGAAGGCTCCGAAGTCCAGGTACTGGCCGCCTCCGACAGGGATTTGCAGCCCGCTGATCTCGGTGCCGTTGCCGCCCGTTACCAACATGATCAGCGGAGTGATGATGTCGTTCACCAGCGACGTGACTATGGCCGTGAACGCGGCGCCGATGATGATGCCGACGGCCATGTCCATGACGTTGCCCTGGTTTATGAAGTCCTTGAATTCGGCTATGAGCCCTTTGCCTTTCATGACGCCTCCCTTTTGGAATGTGCCGTTGGAACACACCTAACGGCACGCCAGTCACGCTAGCTCTTCTCTTTGGAGAATCGCAATCACTGTGTGCCGTTGGATGTGTTCCAACGGCACATTCCAAAAGTTTAGGGAAGTCCTATGCCTCGCCGAGGAAGCGCAGTGCGTTGTTACGAAGAAGATTCTCAAGCTCGTCGTCGGTGAAGCCAGCCGCCACGAACTCGTTCAACTCGGCGGTGGGGCTCCACATGGGGAAGTCGCTGCCGAACATGATGCGGTCGGTGCCGTGAAGGCGGGTGAGCTCGCGCGTGCGGCGGCGGCCGATCAGCGCCATCGAGCTTGACATGTCCATGAAGCAGTTCTCGTTCTCAAGGTATTCCACAGCGAGGTCGAACACCGACCACCCGCCGAAGTGGGCGGCGTCGACCACCAGGTCAGGGAACTCGTGCAGGATGCGCTTCATGCGGCGCGGGTGCGAGTAGTCGTAGCGGTAGTCGCCGGTGTGAACGATCATCGGCAGCCCGCGCGACTGGGCGATCTCGTATACGCGCATCAGGCGCGGGTCGTCCATGTCGACCTTCTGCGTGTCGGGATGCAGCTTGATTCCGCGAAGCCCGCGCTCGCACGCGTGGTCGACCTCGGTTTGCAGCTCGTCGTCGGAGAGGTCCTGGTGAAGCGTCATGAAGCCGGTGAACTCGGGATGCGCCTCGCATTCGTCGGCGACGAAGTCGTTGATGGAGCGCACCTGGTCGGGACGCGTGGCCACGGAGTGGATCACGAAGCGGCCGATGGGCGAGCCTTCGCACAGGGCCAGCAAGCCTTCGGTGGTTCCGTCTTCGGCGTCCATGTGGATGTTGTAGAACGCCCCGACGGCCCCGACGGCCTTTTCGGATATCTTCTTCGGATAGACATGGCAATGGCAATCGATGACTTCCACGGTGTTCTCTTTCTGTCGGTCGCGCCCTATTCTAGCGTCAATGCGACTGTCTGGTTACACATGAGGCCCGACGACAGGATGCATGGCAAGGTGAATGTATGATTCGGGCAGGCGCCTGCGTGCGCCGTGCCGCATACGCTGCGCGCGGACGACTTTGGCCGCGATGCAAGCACGGCCAACGAGCCAAGGCGACGGTTTGAGCGCGAAAGGGGACAATCATGCTGTACAAGAACATCATGGTGGCATTCGACGGGTCGGATCCCGCCAAGGAGGCGTTGGTCGTTGCCAAGAACCTGATCGGCGACGATCCTCAGGCGACCATGCATATCGTTTCGGTGGTGTCCATCGGCTCGCTTGGGCTGAGCGGCGACCTTGCGAACTCGCCCACCCCGGGCATGCAGCAGATCTTTCCCGATATGAAGGCCTACGACGAAGCCATCGACAACGCGAAGAAGATCGCTTGCGACCAGATGAGGGAGGCGGCGTCCGACCTGGTTGACTCGGTGGAATGCAACGTGACGTTCGACGCGACCGTGGCCGTGAAGCCCGCGGTTGGCATCTGCGACTATGCCGAAGACCACGAGGTGGACATGATCGTGATGGGGCGTCGAGGCCTGGGGGCGCTTCGTGCCATGCTTGGCAGCGTCAGCTATGCGGTGCTGCACGAGACCAGCATCCCTGTCGTCACCGTTAAGTAAGATGCTTCGTCCTGCTGGATGAAGTATTGCTTGACGCTACGCGGATGCCCCAGGGCGGGTGAACAGGGGACGGGTTTTTCGTTCAACCCGTCGTACGCGGTTGAACGA
>CAQLOA010000109.1:5135-5543 GCA_948829205.1 uncultured Eggerthellaceae bacterium | reverse complement strand
CATCGAGACGATCGTCAAGGATTCCAAGGGACAGATCGACAACGTCGACGACTGGGGAAGAAAGAAGCTTGCCTACGAGATCGACGGCCAGGCTGACGCCGATTACACTCTCATCGATTTCCACACCGACCCCGACAGCATTGCGGAACTCGACCGTGTCCTGCGCATCAACGACGCCGTTATGCGCCACATGATCGTCGCCCGTGAAGACAGGGATTAGTTTGGAACAGGAAGAGGGATTCAGATGAGCATCAACCGAGTTGTACTAAGCGGCAACCTCACGCGCGACCCAGAGGTCCGCACCACGCAGTCAGGAATGCCGGTCATGTCGCTGGGGATCGCCGTGAACGATCGCCGCAAGAACAACCAGACCGGCGAGTGGGAGGACTACGCCAACTTCATCGACTG
>CAQLOA010000109.1:0-5125 GCA_948829205.1 uncultured Eggerthellaceae bacterium | reverse complement strand
GCACGATGTTCGGCAACCGCGCCCAGAACGTCTCGCAATACCTCTCGAAGGGGCAGCGCGTGATGATCGACGGGAAGCTCCGCTACAGCCAGTGGGAGCGTGACGGGCAGAAACGCAGCAAGATCGAGGTGATAATCGACGACCTCGACTTCGCTTCCCCGCGCAGTTCTTCCGGCCAGGGCGGCTACGACTCCCAGGGTGGCTCGCATTCGGGCGGATCGTCCGCCTACAGCGCGCCCAGCACCCCGGTGGTTGACACCACCTCTTCCGTATACGATGAGGACATACCGTTCTAGAAAGCAAGAGGTGCACAATGGCCGATTACCAGAAGCATCAGCGTCACAAGAAGTGCCAGTTCTGCAAGGACGACGCTGAGTTCATCGACTACAAGGACACGCAGCTGCTGCGCAAGTACACCACCGATCGCGGCAAGATCAAGCCGCGTCGCGTGACCGGCGCCTGCAGCCAGCATCAGCGCGACATCGCGAACGCGATCAAGAGGGCCCGGGTCATGGCTTTGATTCCCTACTCCGTGCCTGCCGTCAGCGGACGTGGCGATCGTCGCCGCAAGCACTAGGAGGTCGCAATGGAGGTCATCCTACTTAAAGAGCTTCGCGGCCGCGGCGGCGAAGGGGACGTGATCGACGTCTCCCGCGGTTTCGCGAACAACTACCTGCTAAGGCAGGGCTATGCCATCAAGGCGACGCCCGGCAACCTGAAGCAGCTCGAAGAGCGCCGCAAGAACATCGAGAAGCGCGAGGAGGTCCGCATCGCGAATGCGAACGAGCTCGCGGAGAAGCTGAACGGCCTTACCGTCAACGTCACCGTCCAGGTCGGCGAAGAGGGCCAGCTGTTCGGTTCCGTCACCGCCCCCATGATCGCCGACGCCATCGTCGACATGGGCATCGAGATCGACAAGCGCCGCGTCGAGCTGGGCAAGCCGATCAAGATGGTGGGCGAGTTCCCCGTGGACGTCAGCATCTACCGCGACATCAAAGCCACCGTCAACGTGGTCGTCGCAGGCGAGCAGACCGAAGCGGACGCCGCCGAGCAGGCCGAAGAGGCCGCCAAGGCCGCAGCCGAGGCTGCTGGCGAGGCAGTCGCCGACGCCATCGAGGCCGAGGTGGAGCAGACCGCCCTGGCCGAGGAGGCAGCCGAGATGCTGGACCACAACGAGACCGCATCCCAGGGCGACGTCGCAGAGCCTTCCGCCGAAGCGCAGGAAGAGGCTCTCGAAGCAGCCGAGTAGCAGGGTTTTGCAACGCAGGGGGGGCGGGCCCGAACCCGCCCCCTCTTGATTTCGTTTAGGAGGTGAATATGCCCGATGAGTTCCAAGGCTCGGCGCCGTCCGAACCCCAAAGGCATATACAGCTCCCAAGCGACATCGAGGCCGAACAGGCGGTGCTAGCGTCCTGCTTGCTGAGCGAGGACGCGTGCTACGAGATCACGATCAACCTGAAGCCCGAACAGTTCTACCGCACGGCGCACCAGCGCATCTACGAGGCCATCATGGCCATGGTCCACGACGGCCTTCGCGCCGACGTCATCTCCTTGGCCGACAAGCTGCAGGCGGCCGGCGACCTCGAGTCCGCGGGTGGCCGCTCGTACCTGGCCGACCTTCACGGCAACACGTTCGCGCTGACCAACTGGCGGCATCACATGGAGATCGTGAAGCGCACGGCCATACAGCGCGAGCTGATCCGCGCGGCGGCCGAGATCAACGCGTTGGCCTACAACGCTCCCGATGACCTCGACCAGGTGGTTGGAGAGGCCGAGCAGACGCTGTTCAACGTCACCGAGAAGCGGGTGTCGTCCTCGTTCAAGAAGATGGACTCCCTGGTCGAGGAGGCCTACACCGAGCTGTCGAAGATCGCCAACCAGGGCGACTCCATCATTGGCGTGCCTACGGGGTTCCGCGACGTCGACGACCTGTTCCATGGCCTGCGCGGTGGCGACCTCGTGATCCTTGCCGCGCGCCCAGGCGTCGGCAAGACGTCCTTCGCGCTGAACATGGCGGTCAACGCCGCCAAGGCGGGCACCGCTGTCGCGTTCTTCTCGCTCGAGATGAGCGCCAGCCAGCTGGTGCAGCGCATCGTCGGCGCCGAGGCCCGCGTCAACCTCGGCAAGCTTCGCAGCGGCAAGATGCAGGAAGGCGACTGGGGACAGATCCTCGACGCCACCACCACCTTGAGCGGGCTTGAGATGTACATCGACGACACGCCCGGCCTTTCCATCATGGAGGCCCGCGCGAAGGCCCGCCGCGAGCTTCGCCATATCGTGGGAACCGACAACAAGGGCGTCATCATCATCGACTACCTGCAGCTGATGCAGCCGCCAGTCGTGCGCCGCGACGGCAACCGAGCCGTCGAGGTGGGCGAGATATCGCGCGGCCTGAAGGTCCTGGCCAAGGAGATGGACATGCCGGTGATAGCGCTCTCGCAGCTGAACCGCGCGGTGGAGATGCGCGGAAAGAAGCGCCCGATGCTGGCCGACCTGCGCGAGTCCGGATCCATCGAGCAGGACGCCGACATCGTCATGTTCATCGACCGGTCCATGGACGAAGCGGAAGCCGAGGACTCCGGGCGCCCCGAGCTTGGCACCGCCACGCTGATCGTCGCCAAGCACCGCAACGGGCCCACGCGTGACATCACCATGTCGTTCAACCCCGAGTTCACCAAGTTCGGCGACTTCTTCGACGCGTCTAGCTACGGGGAGTTCTAGCCATGGCCGACGAAACGCCGCCTACGCTGCTCGACCTGACCGAACAGCGCCGGCAGGTGCGCGTGCACTACTACGTCAAGATCGCCGTCAGCACCTTCCTCTGTGCGCTGCTGCTCATCGTGGGGGTGCCGGTGTTCATGGAGTCGCGCGTCACCGGATCTTTGGCCTACACCGCGCTCGGCGTCGTGCTGGTCGGCTTCGGGCTCGTGCTGGCCGCGGCAGTGGTCGCCCTGCTTTTCCACCCGCCGTTCAAGAAGGACGACTCTTTCAAATGACGTTAGAATGTAGGCATCCGTAACTGCGAGCGAAGGGAATCCGATGCCATCGACAGTTCTCGTCGGCACCCAGTGGGGCGACGAAGGCAAGGGAAAGATCACAGACCTGATCGCCAGCGACTTCGACTACGTCGTGCGCTTCCAGGGGGGCAACAACGCCGGTCACACCGTCATCCACGGCGACACCAAGCTTGCGCTGCACCTGATGCCCTCGGGGGTCATGTACGAGAACGCGGTGCCGGTCATCGGCAACGGCGTCGTGATAGACCCGGGCGTGCTGGTGAAGGAGATGGCTCTGCTGGAAGCCGAAGGCATCAGCTGCGAGCGCCTCAAGATCAGCTGCGACGCGCACGTCATCATGCCGTATCACAAGGTGCTGGACGGCGCCGAAGAGAAGCGTCTGGGCAACAACCAGATCGGTACCACCAAGCGAGGCATCGGCCCCTGCTACCAGGATAAGATCGCCCGCAAGGGCATCCGCGTCCAGGACCTGCTCGACGAGAAGATATTCCGCCTGAAGCTCGAGACGGCCCTCCAGCAGAAGAACGCCGTGCTGCAGAAGATCTACGGGCTGCAGACCTACACGGTCGAAGAGATCTGTGACGAGTACCTGCCTTACGCCCGTATCCTCAAGCCCTACATGGCTGAGACGGCGCACATGCTGAATTCCGCGCTGTCGCAGGGAAAGAACGTGCTCTTCGAAGGAGCGCAGGGAACCCTGCTCGACATCGACCACGGCACCTACCCCTACGTCACGTCGTCCAGCTGCACCTCTGGCGGGGCATGCACCGGCGCAGGCGTCGGCCCCGTGGCGGTCGACCGGGTGCTGGGCATCTCCAAGGCCTACGTCACGCGCGTGGGCGGCGGCCCGTTCCCCACCGAGCTCAAGTTCGCCGAGGACGGCGGATCGGGGCAGGACGCCATCGACGGCGCGCTGCTTTGCGAGGCCGGCCACGAGTTCGGCGTGACCACCGGACGCAAGCGCCGCTGCGGGTGGTTCGACTCGGTCATCGCACGCTACGCCGCCGAGGTGAACGGCCTGACCGACATTGCCATGACCAAGCTGGACGTGCTCTCCGCGTTCGACACCGTGAAGGTTTGCGTCGCCTACGAATGCGACGGCGAGCGCTACGACTACTTCCCGATGCAGCAGTCCGTGCTGTTCCACGCCAAGCCCGTCTACGAGGAACTTCCGGGCTGGAAGGGCTGCGACATAACGGGATGCAAGACCTACGACGAGCTGCCTGCGAACACGCGCGCATACATCGAGCACCTGGAGGACATAACCGGCGTCCCGATAACCATAGTGTCGGTGGGTGCCGACAGGGACCAGACGATCATGAGGGGATGGGAATGATGAAGGTTCTCGTACTTGGATCGGGCGGCCGAGAGCACGCCATAACCTGGGCGCTTGCGAAGTCGCCGCAGGTCGATGCCGCCTGGGTCGCTCCGGGCAACGGGGGCACCGCCACCGTGCGCCTTGCGTCGTCCGGCGCGTCCGTCGAGAACGTCGCCCTCGACCCCATGGACTCCCAGGCCGTGAAGGCGTTCGCCGAATCGAACGGCGTGGACCTGGTGGTCATAGGTCCCGAGGCTCCACTTGTGGCCGGAGTCGCCGACGCGCTGCGCGACGCCGGCATCGCCGTGTACGGTCCGAACGCGGCCGATGCGCAGCTGGAAGGCTCCAAGGAGTTCGCCAAGAAGTTCATGGACGAAAACGGAATCCCCACCGCCGCCTACGCAAGCTTCACCGAGGCCGCGCCGGCGCTCGAATACGTCCGCGAGCAGGGCGCGCCCATCGTCATCAAGGCCGACGGGCTTGCCGCGGGCAAGGGCGTCGTGGTGGCCGAGACGCTGCAGGACGCCGAGGGCGCCGTGCGCGCGTGCTTCGACGGCGCGTTCGGAGAGGCCGGTGCGAAGGTGGTCGTCGAGGAATGCATGCGCGGCCCCGAGTGCTCCATGCTGTCGTTCGTGACGGGCGGCCGCAGCTTCCCCATGGCGCCGTCGCAGGACCACAAGCGCGCCTACGAGGGCGACACCGGCCCCAACACTGGCGGCATGGGCGTGTATTCTCCCGTGCCCATCGTGCGAGACGACGAGATGGATGCCATGGTCGGCATCATGCAGAC
>CAQLOA010000108.1 GCA_948829205.1 uncultured Eggerthellaceae bacterium | reverse complement strand
GGTCAAACCTGTCAAGCACGGACGCCGCGACGTACACGATGGCGAAGTCGGCCGTCCCCACTACCGACAGGTTCTCCGGTTCGGACCCAACGTAGTAGTTGTACCCGACGTAGGCGTCGCCTATCTTGCGGTTCGACCCCGCCTGCGCGCGCGAGAAGTCGACAATGCCGAAGTCGCACCCTTCCACGAGAGCCGACTCGCCGTCGGAGGACACCATGACGTCGCCCCATTCCTGCTGCTCGCGTTCCACGTCCTGAGCGCCCGACGCCTCAGCGGGGGCTATCTGCACGGCGCTTTCCTGCGACGAGGGCACGCCTTCCCCCTCGTCGCCGTAGGCGGTGGCGGGAGCAAGCAGCACGAATGCGACGAGGAGGGCGACGAGCGCCTGCGTTATGGACCGTGCTGCGCTCATCCGCCCTCCCACGAAGAAATCTATCGGTTTGCCCGGGTTGCTATTCTAGTCCTGCGCGAGCTGGAATCCCCACTCGTTCCAGATCTTCTGGGCGTCGGGGTCGGTGATGCACCACTCGATGAACTTCTGGGCCTCTTCGGCGTTCTCGGAGTCGGCCGTCACGGCGCCCGGGTACACGATGGCCTTGTGGGTGCTGTCGGGGATGATGCCAACGATCTCGACGTCGAAGCGATAGGCGTCGGAGGAGTAGACGATGGCCACGTCGACCTCGCCGCTGGCGGCCTTCTGGCACACGTTGCCGACGCTGGAGTCGGTGGCAGGCGTGATGCCCACGTAGGTGCCGTCCTTGCCGGAGATGTCCTTGCCGGTCTTGCCCGCCTCATCGGCCGCAGGCTGGTAGGCCCCGACCGTGGAGAGCGACTGCGCCGCGTAGTTGCCGGCCGGGACGGAGTCGTCGCCCACGCAGACGGTGTAGGTGCCGTCGGCTATCTGCTGAAGGGTGACGTCCTGAAGGCCGGAGCCCTTCTTCGAGACGATGACCAGCTCGTTGGCGTACATGTCGGTGCGGGTGCCCTCGTCGACGTAGCCCTTATCGACCGCAGTGTCCATGGTGCCCTTGGACGCGGTGATCAGCAGGTCGGCGTGGCCGCCGCCACCGAGCATCTCGTTCAGCTCGCCGGAGGCCTTGTACTGCGCGTCCGCGAACTTGACGCCGGTCTGCTCGGTGTAGAGGTCCATGGCCTCGGGCATGGCCTTCTGAAGCGAGTTGGCTGCGTACACCTGCAGCTCGACGTCGCTCTGCGCGGCTGCGGAGCTGGAGCTTGCGCTTGAGCTGGAATTGGCGGAAGTGCCGGAGGCGCAGCCAGTCAGGGCCACGGCCGAGACCAGCGCGCAGGCGCTGGCGACGGCTGCAAGCTTTTTGGCGAAGGACGTTGCTCTCATGGTTTGGTTCCCTCCTCTTGCATCAACTTTATCGGTATTATCCTGTTTCGGATATAACCATGATTGCACATATTATCACTTATTGAGGATAATTTATGAAAAAACAGGGGGCTTGGACTCTGACCGGACGGAGGAGGCCCGTCGCCCTTTCGACATGCGCAGCGGACCATGGGCTCCCTCCCCGCTAGTGTGCCTCGGCCCAGTTGCTCCCGCAGGAGACGTCCACCAGCAGCGGCACGTCCAGCTCGGCCACGCCCTGCATGGCGTCCCTCACCAGCCGCGTGACGGCATCCACTTCGCCTTCGGGGACGGAAAGGTCCAGCTCGTCGTGCACCTGAAGCAGCAGCTTGGCGGCGAAGCCTCCCTCGCGGAGCCCTCGCTCCACCTCGATCATGGCGATCTTTATGATGTCGGCGGCGGTGCCCTGCAGCGGATGGTTCATCGCCGTGCGCTCGCCCACGCCCGCCACCTGGCGGTTCTTGGCCCTAAGCTCGGGAATGCGCCTCTTCCTTCCGTACATCGACTCGGCGTATCCGCTCTCCTTGGCGCCCTCCACGATGCCGTCAAGGTACTTCCTGACGCCGGGGTAGGCGTCGAAGTACCTGTCGATCATGTCCTTGGCCTCCTGGCGGGGGATGTCGAGCGTCTGCGCAAGCCCGAAGGCCTGCTGCCCGTACACGATTCCGAAGTTCACAGCCTTAGAGCGCGACCGCATCTGAGGCGTCACCTCGTCAACCGGCACCCCGAAGACGCGCGACGCCGTCATGGCGTGGAAGTCGGCGCCCGAGTTGAAGGCGGCCACCAGGTGCTCGTCCTGCGACATGTGCGCGAGCAGCCTCAGCTCAATCTGGGAGTAGTCGGCCGACATGAACACGTCGCCCTCGCGCAGGGGCACGAAGCATTCCCTGATCTGGCGCCCGAAGTCGGTGCGCACGGGGATGTTCTGAAGGTTGGGGTCGGAAGACGAAAGCCGCCCCGTCGCGGTGACGGTCTGATGGAACACCGTATGCACGCGCCCGTCGCCCGCGCGCATCTTCGGCAGCGTGTCTATGTAGGTGCGCTTGATCTTGGAGACCTCGCGGTATGCAAGGACCAATTCGGCTATCTCCTGCGTCTTCGCAAGCTCGCGCATCACGGTGGCGTCCGTGGAGAACCCGCGCTGGTTCTTCTTGACCGGCTCCAAGCCCATCTTCTCGAAGAGGATGTGGCCCAGCTGCTTGGGGGAGTCGATGTTGAACTCCTCCCCCGCTATCCCGTATATCCTCGCGGCCAGGCCCTCCAGGTCGTCCGCAGACGAGCGCCCGAGTTCGGCGAGCCTTTCGAAGTCAAGCTCGACGCCCGTGCGCTCCATCGCCACCAGCACGGGGACGAGCGGCGCGTCGACCTCTTCGTACACCGCAAGGCTTCCGTCGGCCTCAAGCGCCTCGCGGAGCTTCGACGCCAGAAGGCGGCAGGCCGTCGCATCCACGGCCAGGCGCCCGTCGTCGTCCTCCGACTCGGGAAGGCGGCCTCCGAGGTACTCCATGGCAAGGCTTTCGCACGTGTAGGAGCTCTTCGACGAGTCGAGCAGGTAGCCGGCCAGCCCCACGTCGAACACTTCGGAGCCGAAGAGCGCCTCTCGTTCCATCCTCGCAGGAACGTCGTTGTCGGGCGGCCACACCAGGCGCATGGCCTGGCTGGCGTCGAGGCATGCCATCCTTCCGGACGACATGATCGCCGCCAAGGCGTCCAACGCCTCGTCGCCTTCCAGCACCGCGCATCCTGCAGACGTCGAGAACGCAACGGTGACGAGCGGCCCGAATATGGTTCCCTGCTCGCCCTCGGCGAAGGCCATGCCGACGGGCTCTCCCGCTTCCGCAGCCGCCGAAAACAGCCTGTCGGCATCGCCGGCCGGGACGATGCCAGGCACCTCTATTTCGGCCTGCACCGGCTCGGGCTCCTCGTCTACCAGCCTGAGCACGCGGGTGAGCGGGCTCGTCAGCATGTACTTCTGGAACGCCTCCTGTACGCATGCGGCATCGAAGTCGGGGAAGCTCGCGTCCTCGAGGTCCAGCTCGAAGTCGAGGTCGCGCACTATAGTGGCTATGCGGCGGCTGAGGAACGCCAGCTCCTTGTTTTGCTCGAGCTTCTCCTTCTGCTTGCCCTTGAACTCGTCTATGTGGGCATAGACGCCCTCCATGTCGCCATACTTCTGCAGCATGGTGGTGGCGGTCTTGGGCCCGATGCCGGGAACGCCGGGTATGTTGTCGGACGAGTCGCCCATAAGGCCCAGATAGTCGGTGAACTGCTCGGGGGACACGCCGTACTTCTCGAGCACCCCCTCGGGGTCGAGCACCACCACGTCGCTTATGCCCTTCTTCGTGTTCACGATGCTTGTAAGCGGGCTCGCCAACTGGCAGGCGTCCTTGTCTCCCGTGACCAGCAGCGTGCGGTAGCCCAGCTTCTCGTCGCGGGCCGCTATGGTGCCGAGTATGTCGTCGCCCTCCCAGCCCGGACACTTCACGACGGGCACGTTCATCGAGTCGAGCAGCTCCTCTATCACGGGGAACTGCACGCGAAGCTCGTCGTCCATGTGGGGGCGCTGGGCCTTGTACTCGGGGAGGTCGGCCAAGCGGTGCGTGGGCTTTCCCTCGTCGAAGGCGCACACGACGGCGTCGGGCGCCGTCTCCTCGACGAACTTGCAGAACATCTGCATGAAGCCGAACACGGCGTTGGTGGGCGTTCCGTCCTTCGCCTCCATCGGCGTCTGTATGGCATGGTATGCCCTGTGCATCAAGGAATTGCCGTCTATGACGGCCACGGTCTTCTGCATGGGTGGGACCTCCCGGCTAAGTTTTCCAGAGGCGAGCTAGATGTTCCAGAGATATCCTACACCACGCACCGTCTCGAGCCGCTGCGCGAGGTCGGGACCAAGCTTGGCGCGCACGCGCCTGACGTGGACGTCCACCGTGCGCGACCCGCCGTAGTAGTCGAACCCCCAGACGCGGCGAAGGAGCGTGTCCCTGGAATACGTACGCCCGGGATGGGTGACGAGGAAGGCCAGCAGGGCGTATTCCAAATACGTGAAGTCCAGCGGCTCGCCGTTCACCTTCACCTGGTAGGTGGCGAGGTTCACGGTCATGTTGTCTATGGCGATGAAGTCGCCCGAGTGCGGCTCGCTGCCAGGCCAGAGCAGGAGGCGTATGCGGGCCGCGCACTCGTCCGCCGAGGCGGCCGTGGTGACGAAGTCCGAGCTCACCTGCACAGGCAGCCTGAAGTCGGGAAGCTGCTCGGGCCTCACTATCAGCAGCATGGCAGGGACGCCGTCCTCCACCAGGAGCGACTCGGCTTCGGACACGCTTGCCTGCGCCTTGCCGGACGCCTCGTACACGACCAGGTCGCAGGACGGCTCCTGCATGAGGAGGGACTTGAAGTGCGACGACGAGCCTGCGACCACCTCGACGTCCATCTTGGACAGCACCTGCTGGAACTTGTGCGCGTTGTCCAGCGAGTCCGCTATGAACACGACCTTCTTCACGGCTACAGCACCGCCAGGTTGCGCTCTAGCTCCCAAGGGGTGACGATCTGCTGGTAGCTCTGCCAGTCCTTGCGCTTGGTTCCGACGAGGTACTCGTGCACGTGGTCGCCGAGGGCCTCCCGCATCAGGCTGCTTCCGGCGAAGGCTTCGACGGCCTCGCCTAGCGTGCGGGGAAGCGTCTCCACCCCAAGCGCCGCTATCTGCTCGGGGGCCATCCTGAAGAAGTCGTGGTCCTCCTGCGGCTCGCACAGCTCCATCTGCTTCTCGATGCCGTCGAGCCCCGCGGCAAGCATTGCAGACAGCGCAAGATAGGGGTTGCAGGCCGGGTCGGGGTTGCGCAGCTCGACCCTGCAGGCATCGGCGCTGTTTGGCCTGTACCCGGGTATGCGCACCATGGTGGAGCGGTTGTGCCTGGCCCATGCGATGGTGGAGGGCGCGTTCATGCCCCCGCACAGGCGCTTGTAGGAGTTCACGTACTGGTTCGTCACCAGGCAGAGCTCCTTCGCATGCGCCAGGATGCCGGCGATGAAGTGCTTGGCCGTGGACGAGAGGCCGTAGCCCGACTCGTCCGACTCGTCGAAGAAGGCGTTAGACCCTTCCTCGTCGAAGAGGCTCAGGTGCACATGCATCCCGTTGCCGGGCACGCCCTCCATCGGCTTTGGCATGAACGACGCGAACACGCCGTGCTTTATTGCTATCTCCTTCACCACCAGCTTGTAGG
>CAQLOA010000107.1 GCA_948829205.1 uncultured Eggerthellaceae bacterium | reverse complement strand
CGCTGGAAGCGCGCCGGTGGACGGAAGGTGCGGACCGCGGCAGAGGTCGGTGAAGGACCCGATGGAGTAGACGGTTATCGTCTCGCCTTCGGGAAGCTCGTCGATGAGCTCGAGCTTGAGCGGCTGGTCGGCGAACAGTTGCCGCGCCTCGTCGCGGGTGACCTCGCGCCTTTCGAAGGGGAGATCGTCCTTGACTATCTGCGCCATGCGCTCCTCGACGGCGGGAAGGTCGTCGGGAGAGAGGGACTCAGGCATCTTGACGTCATAGTAGAAGCCGCCTTCTATGGCAGGTCCCACGCCGAATTCGACCGTTCCGTACAGGTCGGTGAGCGCCGCGGCCATGACATGGGCGGCCGAATGGCGGAGCAGGTCGAGGCCTTCTGGGGACTTCGAGGTGACGATTGCCACCGAATCGCCTTCGGAAACCGGTGCGGAAAGGTCGACGGGGCGGTCGTTCACTATTCCGCCCAGGGCAGCCTTGGCAAGACCGGCGCCGATGGCTGCGGCCACGTCGGCGACGGTGGCGCCTTCGTCAACCTGCTTGACGGAGCCGTCAGGAAGCTTGATTTCCATTAGATTCTCCTTTCATGCCGGGTGCATACAAAGCACCTGCGATGACGGAGCCCCAACGGCGAAAGCCTAGGAGCTTCTGATATTTGGTTGTTACTCGGATGTGTGCTTGTTGGTGGAACTCCTGCGCGACGACCCGCCGGAGCGCGAGCTGCGCGAAGGGGTGGAGCCGGCGACGGGCGTGGCGCAGTACGGGCAAATGGCCCACGAAGGCTCCAGGGCCCGCTCGCAATGGCCGCAGAGGTTCTTAAGCTGCGTGTGGCAGTTTGGGCATATGACGTAGCTTGCGTCGACGGGATAGCCGCACGTGGCGCATTCCCCGTAGTTCATGAGCTGGCGCTGCTTCAGCGCTATCTCGAGCTCCTGCTCGTCGCGGTCGATGCGCAGCAGGGGCGGTCGCAGCAGGATGTACGCGATGACCCCGACCAGCGGGACCAATGCGACGATCGCCCAGATGTACCATGTGGTTCCGCGCAGGTACGCGTCGCGCACCACCCAGATGATGGAAAGAACGTACAGAATGGCCAGAAGCACCACTACGACGGTGAACGCCGTCTGCATCTGCGGCGTCCAAAGCTGCTGGAACAGTTCGCTCAATTATCCCAACTCCCCTGTTTGCGTTTAAGTGTCACAGTTCAAGCCATTATAGCAAAGGTGGCTATTCCAACTCGGAAAGCTGATGGTGCAGGCGTTCCAGCTGGACTTCGGCGTCGGCGAGCCTGGCCTTGTCCTTCTCGACCACCTCGGGAGCGGCCTTGGCGAGGAACCCCGGGTTCGAAAGCTTCTTCCGAAGCTTTGCGGCATCCGCTTCGAGCTTGGCGGACTCCTTCTCGAGGCGCTTGCGCTCTGCGTCGAAGTCGACGAGCCCCGAAAGCACGGTGTAGACCTCGATGTCGGAAACGAGCCCCACGGCCGACTCGGGCGGCTTGGGGGCGTCGGGCGACACCGAAAGCGACGACGCCTTTGCAAGCGAGGATATGAGCTGCGACTGCGACTCGACCAGGGCGGCCTTCTCGGCTGGAGCCTTCACGACGACGTCGAGCTGCGTCTTTGGCGAAAGCCTGTAGCGTGACCGTGCCGACCTTACCGCGCCCACGATGTCGCACACGGCGGCCGTGGCGAGCTCGGCCTGCTCGTCGACGTAGCGCGCCAGCGACTGGGCGCTGGGCCACTCGGCGCAGATCAGCATGGCGGGCGCGCCTTCGCCCTTGGGAAGCTTCGCGTAGATGTCCTCGGTGGTGAAGGGCATGATCGGATGCAGCAGACGAAGCGCCACGTCGAGCACGGCAAGCAGGTTGCGTTGGCATGCGAGCCTGTCGGCAGCGTCGTCCCCTGCCAGCCTGGGCTTCGAGAACTCGATGTACCAGTCGCAGAACTCGTTCCAGAAGAACGTGTAAAGCTGCCTGGTCATCTCGCTGAACTCGTAGGTGGCATAGGACGCGTCGACGCCTTCGACCAGCTTCGCCAGGCGCGAGAATATCCACCTGTCGGACGCGTCTGCCATCTCGGGTTCGCCTGGGACGAAGCCCTCCAGGTTCATCGCGACGAACCTGGCGGCGTTCCTTATCTTGTTGGCGAAGTTGCGCGCAGACTCGATCTTCTGCACGTCGAACCTTATGGCCTGCGACCCCGTGACCTGCGTGAGAAGCCCGAAGCGCATGCCGTCGGCGCCGTAGTCCTCCATGAGCTTCACCGGGTCGACTCCGTTGCCGCGCGACTTGCTCATCGGCTTGCCGTCGGCGCCCATGACGGTGGGATGGATGATGACGTCCTGGAACGGGATCTGCCCCATGCAGTGCTCGGACGCCATGACCATGCGGGCCACCCAAAGCCCCATGATGTCACGGGCCGTGGAAAGCAGCTGCGTCGGGTAGTTCTCCACAAGCTCGGGCGCATCCTTCCCATGGACCCCCCAACCTTGCGTTGCGAAGGGCCACAGCTGCGACGAGAACCACGTGTCAAGCACGTCCTCGTCCTGGCGCACGGGAGAACCGCACTCGGGGCACGTCTCGACGTCTTCCACCGAAGCGTCCTGCCATCCGCATTCGTCGCAGTAGAACATGGGGATGCGGTGCCCCCACCACAGCTGGCGGGATATGCACCAGTCCTTCAAGTTGTCCAGCCAGTCGAGGTATACCTGCGACCAGCGGGACGGGAAGAACCCTATCTCGCCCGACTCGACCGCGGCGGCCGCAGGCTTCTTCAGCCCGTCGACCGAGACGAACCACTGCTCCGACAGCCACGGCTCGAGGGTGTTGTGGCAGCGGTAGCAGTGCATGACGGAATGGGTGAGATCCTCGACGTGGTCTAGCAGCCCGAGCGACTCGAACTCGTCGACCACGGCCTGTCGGGCCTCGTCGCGGGACATGCCGGAGAACTTGCCGAAGCCGTCGACGACGGTTGCCGTCTCGTCGAAGATGTTGACCTGGTCCAACCCCGCGCGCTGGCCCATGGCGAAGTCGTTGGGGTCGTGCGCGGGCGTCACCTTGACGGCGCCCGTGCCGAACTCGGCGTCGACGTGGAAGTCGGCGAATACGGGGATCTCGCGGTTCACTATGGGAAGGGTCACCGTCTTCCCCACGAGGCTGGCGTAACGCTCGTCCTTGGGGCTGACGGCCACGCCGGTGTCGCCCAGCATGGTTTCGGGGCGCGTGGTCGCCACCACCAGGTAGTCCATTCCGTCGACGGGCTCGGTCAGAGGGTAGCGCAGATACCACAGGTGGCTGGCCTCTTCCTCGTACTCGGCCTCGTCGTCGGCGATGGCGGTGGTGCAGCTGGGGCACCAGTTGACGATGCGGCGCCCCCTGTAGATTATCCCCGCGTGGTACCAGTCGACAAACACCTTGCGCACCGCCAGCGAGAACTCGGGGCTCATGGTGAACTGCTCGTTCTCGTAGTCGCAGCTGCACCCCATGGCCTTGATCTGGTTGACGATGGTGGTGCCGTACTCGTCACGCCACTTCTGACACTCCTCGATGAAGGCGTCGCGGCCTATCTCGCGGCGGTTTATGCCCTGCTCGGCAAGGTGCTTGTCTACCTTGGTCTGGGTGGCGATGCCCGCATGGTCGGTTCCCAGGACCCAGCGCGTGCGATAGCCCTGCATGCGGGCGCGGCGGATGCATGCGTCCTGGATGGTGTCGTTCAACGCATGGCCAAGGTGCAGGACTCCGGTGATGTTGGGCGGCGGGATGACGATGGTGTAGGGCTGGCCGGCATGCTCGCCGAACCCCGGGGTGCGCGAGAAGTACCCTCCGTCGCGCCAGGCCTCGAATATGGGCCTCTCCCACTCGCTGTAGCTCTCCTTGGTCTTGCCCTCCGTCATGTGAAGTCTCCTCTATGCGGTCTTTTCCAATGGTTCCTTGACGTCCTCTATCTCGGGATACGTCTCGCCCGTGACGTCGGTTGCGCGAAGCACCACGCGGGTTGAGCCCGCATGTTCGGGAAGGTCGTACATGACGCCCATGAGGGCGCGCTCGCATATGGCGCGGAGGCCGCGCGCGCCGGTGCCCCGCTCCTGGGCCTCGTGGGCTATTGCGCGCAGCGCGTCATCCTCCACCACCAGCTCGCTGCCTTCAAGCTCGAACATCTTCACGTACTGCTTCACCAGCGCGTTCTTCGGCTCGGTGAGGATGCGCATCAGGTCGTCCTCGTTCAGCTCGTCGAGCGACGTTATCACGGGGATGCGGCCGACGAACTCGGGGATCATGCCGTACTTGTTGAGGTCTTCGGGAAGCACCTGCGCCAGAAGCTCGGCCTCGGCCTGCTTCTTCGACTCGGGAAGCTCGGACGCGAATCCCAGCCCGCTCTTGCCAACGCGTTGCCCGATGATGTCGGCAAGCCCGACGAACGCGCCTCCCAGGATGAACAGTATGTTGGTGGTGTCGACGTGCAACAGCTCCTGCTCGGGATGCTTGCGTCCGCCCTGCGGAGGGATTGCCGCATCGCAGCCCTCGACTATCTTGAGGAGCGACTGCTGCACGCCCTCGCCCGACACGTCGCGCGTTATGGACAGGTTCTCGGCCTTGCGCGCGATCTTGTCGATCTCGTCTATGTAGATGATGCCGATCTGGGCGCGCCCGATGTCGAAGTCGGCGGCCGTGACCAGCTTCAGCAGGATGTTCTCGACGTCCTCGCCGACGTAGCCCGCCTCGGTGAGCGTGGTTGCATCGGCTATTGCGAAGGGCACCTGCAAGGTGCGGGCCAACGTCTGGGCCAGCAAGGTCTTGCCCGAGCCGGTGGGCCCCAGCAGCATGATGTTCGACTTGTCCACCTCTACGCCGTCGTCGTCGCCCGAAGGCTCGAGCATTATCCGCTTGTAGTGGTTGTACACGGCGACGGAAAGCGCGCGCTTGGCCGCCTCCTGCCCCACCACGTGCTGGGACAGGTTCTCGTATATCTTGTGCGGGGTCGGCAGCGACGCAAGCACTTCCCTGCGTGCGGCCTCCAGGTCCTGGGGGTCGGCGTTCGCAGACGCCTGGCCGGACGGCGCAGGCTGCACCTGAGGGCGGCCGTGCTTGCCGTGCTTGCCCGAAGCGAAGGCCTGCTGCACGGCGTTCCCCTGCGCATGTGCCCCGTGGTCGTCATAGGCCTCGGAAGCCGCGCTGGAGTGGTTCGCTATCACGTCCTGCATCATGGCGTCCGCGCACACCGCGATGCACTCGTCGCAGATGTAGATGCCGTTGGGGCCCTCTATCATCGAGATTGCCTGGTCGCTGGGCTTGCCGCAGAAGGCGCACTTGATTTCGCTGCCGTCGATGTATGTGCTGTCGTTGCTCATTGGCTCGCTTTCGCTCGGTGCCCGCACGGGCGGGTCAGCCTTCGTATTCCGCTAATTATAGAAGCATGCGCCGGAAAGTGCGTCCGACGCATGCGAAAGGGCTCTGCTTCTGCAATGGCGGGGCCGGCGTCTGCGCCTATTCCCCGTGGTGCGCGATGATCTCGTCGACCAGGCCGTAGTCCTTGGCCTCCTCGGCGGTCATGTAGTTGTCGCGCTCGGTGTCAAGCTGGATCTTCTAGATGTCCTGGC